>JBIPMO010000123.1:0-8453 GCA_044369085.1 Phycisphaerales bacterium | reverse complement strand
GATCATCTGCACATCGCGGCCCAAGTAGTCGCCGTGCCGCTCGCGGTCGAGGATGTCTTTGTAGATCTGCCCGGCGGTCACGAAGTTTTTCTTCGTCAGGTTCTGATCGAGCACCCGCTCGTACGTGCCCAGGTCCATGTCGCACTCGGTGCCGTCATCGAGCACGAACACCTCGCCGTGGCGGTAGGGGTTCAGCGTCCCCGCATCGATGTTGAGGTACCCCTCCATCTTCAGCGGCGTCACCACCAGGCCTTTGTCCTTCAGCAGCTTGGCCACCGAGGATGCGAAGATCCCCTTGCCCAGCCCGGACATCACCGTCCCGAGCACCACCACATATTTATGCCGCCCCTTGCGGTACCCATCGGGCATCGGTGAATACAGCTCGGTCTGGTGCTGCTGGTGCCCGGGCTTGGCGAGCAGAGCCGACCCCGTCTCGCGCTCAAGCTCCGACCAGTCGATCCCCCGGCGATACTCGGCCGAGTCCGTGGCGCGTGGTTCAACAACGGGTGGGCGGCTTTTAAGGGGCATGATGAAGTGTACCGCGCGCGACCGGCACGAGGGGTGGTGTTCAATATCCGAATCACCACCGTGGAAAGGCTGTCGGATTGACCAAAACCTCGAAACGCCTGTACGATATTGTCTTACAAAATCACACAAATAGCCCCGCCACGACCTACAATCCGCCCATGGGCACCCGCGAGACCCTCACCATCTCACTCCCGCCGGAGATGCGGCAGTGGATCGACACCCTCGTGAAAGACGCGGGCTATGCATCCGCGAGCGAGTACCTGCGCGAACTCATCCGGGCCGACCGCGCCAAACGAGATGAGGCACGATTCAGCCAGGACCTCCGAGCCATCATCGCTCGCCGCGACGCCGCTCCCGCGACCACCAAGCCCGTCACCGAAGCCCGCGACCGGCCTCCGAGCCAACCCGCCCCCGGCGGCTGATAGGCTCGACAGGTCTACAGGCTCGCCGCGGAACCACGTGATCGTTCCGTCGCCCGGGCCCGCCAGCGCTGGAGAACCGTGATGCATCAGCGGAACCTGTTTGTCCTCACCGTGATCGCGTCCGCCGCCGCATCCGCCCACGCCAACTGGTGGGGAGAGGCGAACGCTGCCGAACTCGCCGAGTCCGGCGCCTACGGCTGCATGCACTGCAAGCTCCTCGCGATCGATGCCCTCCGCGAGGGCGCTGCCGATGCCCGCGTCGAGCCCGGCACCGGCCGCGACCTCCGCAACTTCGCCCCCGATCGCCCGGCCGACATCAAGCACATGCGGCTGGATTTCAACATCCCCGACATGAACACGCCCAAGCTCACGGCCAAGCAGACCCTCAGCTTCGCCGCGATCGCCAGGCCCCTCGCCATGCTCCCGCTCCACGCCGAGCAGATGGAGATCCAGTCGGTCTCCATCCCCGATTCCTCCCCGCTCGCGGGCACACACAAGGTCTCGCACGCCTACGACGGCTCGATGCTCAACATCACCTTCGATCCGCCGCTCCCCCCCGGGCAGGAAGCAGTGATCAACATCCAGTACGCCCTGAACGACCCGCCCGATGGCCTCACCTGGACCCCAGAAACCCCCGAATGGTCGGGCCGGCCCGCACAGATCCACACCCAGGGCCAGCCCGCGACCAACCGCTACTGGTTCCCATCCCACGACTTCCCCAACGAGCGCTTCACCACCGAGATCGTCGCCACCGTCCCCGAGGGATTCCTCGTCTCGGCCAACGGCCGCGAAGCCGAGAAGCCCAGGACCTCGGGCGGCAAGTCCACCTTCCACTGGCTTCAGGACAAGGACCACGTCGGTTACCTCGTCTCGATGGTCATCGGCAAGTTCGATGTGAAGGATGTCGCCCCCGCCGGCTCGACGATCCCCATGCCCGTCTACGTCCCGCCCGGCCAGGGCAGCCTCATCGAGGGCACCTACAAGCGCACCCCCGACATGGTCAAGGTCTTCGAGCAGCGCTTCGACGAGCCCTACCCCTGGGACCGCTACGCCCAACTCGTCGTCTGGAACTTCGGTGCCGGCGGCATGGAGAACACCTCCGCCACCACCATGTACGACACCGCCATCCTCAGCGAGAAGGCCCTCGAAGATGACGACCTCGACGGTCTCATCTCGCACGAGCTCGGCCACCAGTGGTTCGGCGACCTCATCACCTGCAACACCTGGGCCCACATCTGGCTCAACGAGGGCTGGGCCACCTACTGCACCGGCCTGTGGTACGAGGCCCGCGATGGCGACCAGAACGGCTACGTCCGCTACATGCACGGCGTCATGCGCGGCATCGCCGACAACGACCAGCTCGGCGAGAAGGACTCACGCCCGGGCATGGTCTCCTCCATCTACAAGCACCCGTGGGAGGTCTTCCGCCGCGTCAGCAACCCCTACCCCAAGGGGGCGAGCATCATCCACATGCTCCGCCGCAGGCTCGGCGATGACCTCTTCTTCAAGGCCGTCGCCACCTACGTCGAGCGTTTCAAGCACAAGACCGCCGAGACGACCGATTTCCGCAAGGTCTTCGAGGAAGTCTCGGGCCAGAGCCTCGAGCAGTTCTTCGACCAGTGGACCGCGCGCCCCGGCACCCCCGACCTCAAGGTCAAGGCCGAGTGGCAGGCGAGCAAGAAGCAGCTCGTCATCACCATCGAACAGAAGCAGCGCATCGATGCCGACAACCCCGCCTTCATCTTCGACCTCCCCGTCGAGGTCTACACCGACTCCGCCCCGGGCGCAGCCCCCGTCAAGGTGACCATCCCCGTCGATGGCAAGCGCCACGAGCGAGCCATCGACCTCACCACCGAACCCGCTCTGGTTCTCATCGACCCCGACCTCTTCGTCCTCGCCAAGATGAGCGTCGACATGCCGCGCCCCTGGCTCATCAACCAGCTCCGGACGAGCCGATCGATCGCCTCGCGCCTCGATGCCTCACGACAGCTCCAGGACAAGAACAAGGATGATGTCCGCGCCGCTCTGGCCAAGCGCCTGACCGACCCCGATCACCACACCGTCCGCGCTGCGGCCGCCCGCGCACTCGGCGAGATGTCCGCCGCGGATGAACTGCTCTCGGCGCTCGATGCGGGCATCGCCGAGCCCAAGGTCCGCGTCGCCGCCCTGCGAGCCCTCGGGGCCGCGGGCGGAACCAAGGCCATCGAGCGCCTCGCCCGCCACGCCGCCGATGAGAACGAGTCCTACACCTGCCGCGCCGCGGCCCTGGAGTGGCTCGGCAAGCGCGCGCCGCGCAACGACACGACCTACCTCCCCGTCTTCGAGGCCGCTCTCAAGGCCGAATCCCAGCATGATCAGGTCCGCCGCGGCGCTCTCGCGGGCCTCAGCGCCCTGGGAATGAAGGAGGGCATCGCCATCGCCAGACCCTTCACCCAGTTCGGGACCATGGGGCGGACCCGCCCCGATGCCATCAACGCCGTCGCCCGCCTCGGCAAGAACGACAAGGATGCCGCCATCGCCATCATCGAGCCCCTCACCACCGACCGCGAGGACCGCGCCCGCAACGCCGCCATCGATGCCCTGGTCGAGCTCGAAGACCGCCGCGGGCTCGAGATCCTCACCCGAGCCGCCACCAGCACCCGCAACCCCGATACCAAGGAGCGCGCCGAGACCGCTCGCGGCAAGCTCGCGGCCAGGCTCTCCAAGTCCGACGGAATCGACAACGCCGAAGCCGAGATCGAGCGCCTCAAGGCGGACCTCAAGCGACTTGAAAGGCAGGTCGGTGACCGCAAACCGGCGGAAGAGAAGCCGTCCGACACCAAGTAGTTGAAACCACGGCCCGAGGCCCACGGATCAGCATCCGCGGTCTCCTCGCTCGTCTATCTCAGTTGCACGAGTTCCCGAAGTTCGCCAGCACGCTGGTGATATCGCCGAAGTTCACCTCGCCGCTCAGGTCCGCATCGCCCGGGCCAGTCCCGGGAGTCGGGATGTACGACGTCCCGAAGTTCGCGAGCACCGCCGTGATGTCCCCGAAGTTCACCACCAGGTCCCCGTTCGAGTTCCCCGGGCAGGGCACCGAGCACGTCGGCGGGATCAGCGTCTGCACGAACTGATTCGCCGGTGTGCTGTTGAAGTTCGGCGCAAACCCCAGGTTCACCAGCGACCCGCCGATCCCCGGCAGCACCTGGTTGGCAACCTGCCCGTCCGTCCGCACGATCACCGCCGAGATCCGCAGCCGGTCGCAGAGCGGGGGGGTGATCCCAAGCTCGGCAAAGGGCAGGAAGATCTCGACGCCGCGCGTCGCCGCCGCCGCGTTGGCCACCGATGAGCCCGTCACCCCGCTCGTGTTCGTGTTGTCGAAGGCCACCTGCAGGCCGCTGGGGTTGGTCCCACCCGCGAGGATCCCCGATCCCGAGTTCACCGTCTGCGTCCCGCGGTACGTCTTGCTGCTCGAGTCCTGCCCCAGCGAAACGCGGTCCACGTACAGATTGCTCCCGAACGAGTTGATGAAGTAGAGGAACCGTGGCGCAAAGCCCGTGTCAAACGTCGTCCCCGTCAGCTCCTGCAACCCGCTCGGCGGCGCGAACAAGTTGGATGTGTTCACCACGTTGTAACCAACGGCCCCCGGCACCTCGATGAACAGCGCGAGCGCTGTTCCATCCGGGTTCAGGTTCCCCGTGACGCCGATCAGCACGCCATCGGGCTCAAGCCGGCACATCAGCCGGTTGATCTCGGTCACGTTGTTGCCCAGGTTCGTCGGCGTGTTCTGCACGGCATCCGCGAGCGCGGGCGACAGCGTCGTCGGGATGTCGCGCCCGTCGACGCGGCTCGGCGGGGGCGGCGCGACCGTCACCGCCGCGTTCAGCACCCGGTAGCCGTACGCCGGCACCGACACCACATACGAAGACAGGTTCGCGGGCAGGATCGAAGGCGCAGGCCCGCCCGTCACCGCATCAGTCACCGTCGTTCCACCGGGCGGAACCACGAAGTTCGAAAGATTCAGCGTCACCACGCTGACGGCGTTGCTCAGGTTCACCACCACCAGCGAGCTGGTGGGCAGCGAGGTGCCGGGCGGCGTGTACGGCCGCAAGAACGCCCACACCGTCGATTCGTTGCTCGCCACCGTCGCGTACCCGCCCCGGCGCAGCGCTGTCACGTTCTTGCGCAGCGAGATCAGCGACCGGTACGTCTCGAGCAGCGACCCCGCCACGCCCTGCTGCTCCTGCACCGAGCGCCCGTCGTTGTTCCGCGAGAAGCGGTTGTTGAACGCCTGGCTGTTCAGCCCGAAATAGTTCGACATCGGCGCCCCCGCCACCGCGTTCCACTTGAAGGGCTCGCGCATCGGGATGTCATCCGCATCCGACCCGTAGCTCTGCTTGGTCCCGATCATCCCGATCTCGTCGCCGAAGTAGATGCAGGGCGGGAACGGCTGCAGGATCAGAGCCGCCGCCGCCGCGTGCGCCTTGCCCGCCGTCGCTATGTTCGTCGACCCGATGTCCGATGTCAGCCGCGCCACATCGTGGTTCCCCAGCACCCCGATGAACGTCTTGTTCGCCGATGAAGAGGCCCCCGCGAACGCCGCCGACATCGGGTCAGCGAGCGATGCCGCGTTGCCGCTCGCGATCCCGCCGCGGGCGCTGAACATCCAGGGGATCGTGAACATCGCATCGAACTGCGACAGGAACTCGGTCCCCAGTGTCCCCCAGTTGGCCTGCTCGCCGAAGTTGATCACGTTCGGGTTCACCGTCCGTAGCGAAGCAAAGAACGGCGCCCAGAACGAATCGAGGTTGTAGCCCCACCCCGAGGGCCCGCTGCCGTACGTCACCCAGCAGTGATCGAACCGGTACCCCGCGATCCCATCCGCAGGGTTCCCATCCCCGTTGGGGTCCAGCCACTTCCGCCCCCACTGCGCGACAAGGTCCCGAGCCGCCATCGTCCGCAGATCCCAGTGGATGAACCCAACGAACGCCCCGTTCCACGAGTTGAACGTGTAACCCTGGTACTGCGTGTTCGCCGTGTTCGTGAACGCCAGCCACGAGTCGTAGATGCTCGCGGGGTTGTTGAACGCCGAGGCGTAGTACGTCGAGTTGTGGCTGATCCCGTACGCCACAAAGTCCAGGTACACCTTGATCCCCGCTGCCTTGGCCTGCGCCACGAAGTTGAGGAACTGCGCCTCGCTCCCGAAATCGGCATCGATCTGATCGGCCGGGCCGTGCTGGTACCCGTGGTACGCCGCCGAAGGGAAGATCGGGTTGATCCACACCGCCGTGATGCCCAACCCTTGCAGGTAGGGCAGCGACGCCGTCAGCCCGTCGAAATCACCAAACCGCCACGTGTCGCTGTTGGAATCGCGCCACGCGATCGGCATGATGTGATAGAAAATCTCATCCGCGAGCGGCGACTGACTGATCGGTCGCGCCTCCGCGAACGGGGCGATGCTCGCCGCGGCGAGAATGCAGGAACAAACAGCGCGGGCGCGGGTCGGCATCGGCTCTCCTCCAAAGTCATGGTCCCGGACGGATTCGAGCGGATCCTATGCGTCACGCCCCCTCACGGGCCACTCTGCTCGCAGTAGTCACATCCTCATCCGGGCGCGTTCAGTTGCACACCGTCCCGAACGCCGACAGCACGCTCGTCACATCCGCGAAGTTCACCACCCCGTTCCCCGTCGCGTCCCCGAACATGAACGGGGCCCCGCTCGCCGCGAAGTTCGAGAGAACCGCCGTCACATCGGTGAAGTTCACGACGCCGTCGTCGTTCGCATCGCCCAGGCACGTCGGCCGGATCACAAACTGCCGCATCATCTCGTTGTCCTCGTGCTCCAGGATGTGGCAGTGGTAGGGGTACACACCCGTGAACCCCTCGAACCGCGTGATCACCCGCGTGATCATCCCGGGCGGGGCCTGCACCGTGTCCTTCCAACCCGCCTCGCCGGGGGGCGGCGGGATCCGCGGGCCCACCGGCATGATCGCCTCGCCCATCGCCACGAACGCCTGACGGTCCAGCACCTGCACCTGCACCAGGTGGATGTGCATCGGGTGCGATGTCCCCGAACGGTTCACCCAGTTCCAGATCTCGACCGTCCCCAGCCGAGGCCGCTCGGTGATGTCGTCCCACAGCAGGTCGTTGATCGCCCACAGCTCCATCAGGTGCCCGGCCATCATGCACTCTTTGTCCATGTGCTCGGCCGGACGCAGACGAAGCGCAAAGTCCCGCGACCGCACGCTCTGCGATTCCGGGATCGGCGTGACCGTCGACAGCGTCGGCGACGGTGCCGCCGCGAAGCCCGCGGCCCCTGTCCCGATGAACTTCATCACGTTGGGCACTTCGTGCATCGGGTCCCCATCCGGGAACGGAGCCGCCGCCGAGTTCACCAGCGTGACCTCCTGGCCAGCGCCGAGACCCGCGAAGTTCACAACAATCTCGGCCCGTTCGCCCGGTGAGATCGTGATCGATGACATCGTCACCGGCGCCGCCAGCAGCCCCTGATCGCTCGAGATCTGCTGGAACGATGCGCCGTTCGAGAGCGCCAGCGTGTAGAACCGCGACCCCGATGCGTTCACCAGCCGGAACCGGTACCGCCCCTGGTCGACCAGGAAGAACGGCCACACCTTCCCGTTCACCAGGATGAAATCGCCGAAGAAATGCTCGTGCCATTCCTCCGGATACTTCAGCGAACCATCCGCGTTGAATGACCGGTCCGTCAGGATCAGCGGCACGTCGTACCGACCGCTCGGCAGGTTCAGGATCCCCTCCGATGCCTCGCGGATGATGTACGCCCCCGCGAGCCCCATGTACACGTTCAGACGCGTCAGCCCCAGAGCGTGATCGTGGTACCACAGCGTCGTCGCCCGCTGCCCGTTCGGATACGTGTACGCGGGCGACTGCGCCCCGGGGGGGAACGCATCCTCCGGATACCCATCAAACTGCGGCGCCACCTTCGCGCCGTGCAGATGCGTCACCGTCAGCGGCACGCTGCCCGTCATGTCCGGCCCGTGCAGGCACTGGTCCACCGGCAGGTAATGCGTCGTCAGCAACTGCCCCAGCGCGTCACGCAGATCGTTCACCCACGTCACCGTCACCGGCTGATCGCGCCGTGCTTCGATCGTCGGCCCCGGGAACGAACCGTTGTAGCCCCAGATCGTCGTCAGCGGAAGGTCGCGGTGCAGCCGCTGAAGAGCCTGACGCACCGCCAACGTGTACGTCGCCGCCCCGCCCGGAGTCCCCGAGGTCGGCTGCGCCACGGGCGGGATCGGCAACGCATCCACAAACGGCACCAGCACCAGCGGGCACGGCAACGGCGAACACGGCGTCCCGTCCCCCTGGTACACCCCGCCGATGTTCGCGCATTGCGCTGCGCTCAGCGTCGAGCACACACCGCCCGACTGGCAGCACGCCCCCGTGGGCGGCGGCGGGCACGGGCTCGGGGTGCACGATGATCCGTCCCCGGAGTATGTCCCGCCCTGCGAGGCGCACGCCCCCGATGATGTGACCACGCAATCA
>JBIPMO010000122.1:0-8481 GCA_044369085.1 Phycisphaerales bacterium | reverse complement strand
CGACCGGGATCATCCGCGAGGCCGCGGATGGCGGCGACCAGCGCTTCGGCATCGCCCTGGCGCACGGTCAGCCCGCAATCGCTCTCGGCGAGCACGCGCGAGAGCTCGCTGGTGGGGTTGCCGATGAAGATCGTCGGCCGGCCCGCCCCCATGCTGCCGAAGAGTTTGCAGGGGACCATGATCCCCTCGACCCCTTCGAGCAGCGTCGCGAGGTGAACATCGGCGACGGCGAGGGAATCATCGAGCCTTTCGCGCGGCTGGTAGGGGGCGAGCACCGCGTTCTTGAGGCCGCGGTCCTTCACCACCTTGTCGACGATCTCTTTCTTCTTGCCCCCGCCCGCGAAGACGAAGCGGAAGCGGTCATCGCCTTGGAGCATCTCGGCAGCGCGGAGCATGGTGTCGACATCGTGGCCGAGGCCAAAGTTGCCCGAATACATCACGACGAAGCGGTCACCAAGGTTCCATTCGGCGCGGTAGGGGTTGGTCTCGCGCGGCCGCTCGGCTGCGAGTTCTTCCTGGGCGGGCCAGACGCCGATGTGCACGACGTGCGGGCCAGGGATGTCTTTCTGGCGCACACGCTCGAGCATGCAGCGGCCGAGCACCACGGTGCGGTCGGCCCGGCGGAGACAGAAGCGGTTGATTGCCTCAAAGAAGCGCGTCAGCGGCGAGCGCGGCTTCATCACGCCGCACGCCACGGGCAGATCGGGGTACAGGTCCATGACCCAGTAGACAAAGCGCGTCCCGCGCACCAGCCGAAGCGCCCAACCCAGAAGAGCGATGAAGGGCGGCGTGGTGAAGCACACCACCACATCCTGCTTGGGCAGCGTGACGGCTCGCCAGGCGCAGAGCACATAGAACAGCCCGAAATCCGCGACGCGGGCCAGGATGCCCGCCTTGCCGAAGATGCTGCGGCCCACGCGATGGATCTGAACACCATCGACGGTCTCGTGCGGCGGCAGCGCCGCGCCCTTCTGCCCGTACAGCGACCGCGACGCGATTGCCGTCACCTCGTGCCCGTGCCTCACAAGGTGGCGGGCGAGGTCGTGGGCGTGCTGCGCTGTCGCGGCGACATCGGGGTAGAAGACCTGGTTGATCAGGAGGACGCGCATTGGGGAGGGGGCGGGTTTCGGGGTTGGGGGTTCGGGCTTGGGGTGAAAGGCAGATTGCGGAGGGCGGCGGTGCTTTCTACTGCTTCTTGGTGGGATGGGTTTGCAACCCGTCTCTACTCACTCTCCGGCTTCTGACACGCCGGCGCATCAGCAAGCGTCACACGCACGCTCAGCCGTGCAGGCGGGCATCCTTGCGGTGGGCCTTGAACCAATCGATGGTGCGTCCCAGGCCTTCTTCGAGGCCGACGCGCGCTTTCCAGCCCAGCAGCTTGGCGGCACGCTGGGTGTCCAGGCAGCGGCGCGGCTGGCCATCGGGCTTGGTGTGGTCCCACTCCAGGCGGCCCTCGAACCCCGTGAGCTTGACGATCAGCTCGACGAGGTTCTTGATCGTGATCTCGAAGGAAGCGCCGAGGTTGATCGGGGTCGGATCGTCCATCGATTCGGCTGCGCGGACGATGCCCTCGGCCGCATCATCGACGTAGAGGAACTCGCGGCTCGCCGCGCCGGTGCCCCAGCAGGGCAGGACGTGGTCGCCGCGGTCCATCGCCTCGACGCACTTGCGGATGAGGGCGGGGATGACGTGGCTGGAGTTCAGATCGAAGTTGTCGTTGGGCCCGTAGAGGTTGACGGGCAGGACGTAAGCGCTCTTGAGGCCGTACTGGAGTTTGTACGCATCGAGCATCTGCCATGCCGCCTTCTTGGCGACACCGTAGGGCGCGTTCGTCTCTTCGGGGTAGCCGTTCCAGAGCTCTTCCTCGCGGAAGGGGACGGGGGTGAACTTGGGGTAGGCGCAGATCGTCCCGACCTGAACGAAGCGGCCATCGCGCTCGGCGAGGCCGTCGATGCGGGCCTGCTCGATGAGGTGCAGAGCCATGGCCATGTTGGCGTAGAAGTAGCGCCCCGGGTTGGCGCGATTGGCACCGATGCCGCCGACCTCAGCGGCCAGATGGACGATCACATCGGGCTTGGCCCCCGCGAAGGCGCTCTTGTAGAGGCGGATCACATCCGCCTCCTTGGTGAGGTCAAAGTCCTTGCGGCGGGGGACGAACAGATCCTTCGCCGCCACGCCGCGCTCTCGCAGCTTGGCGCAAACGACGTTGCCCACGAAGCCCGCGCCTCCGGTGACGATGACTTTCTTGCCTGACCACGTGATCGACATCGGGTGTTCCTCTATCTGAGACTGCGATACACCGAACTGTTTTGCGCCGGGGCCCACGGATTGGGATCAGTGGGCTTCGATGATCGGGATCCTCAGCGCCCTGATCCCTGGTCCCTGATCCCCGGTCACTGCTGCCTGCTGCCTGCTTACTGATCGTGGCCGCTGGCATCGGGGAGCTTGTGGCCCGCATCGCGGAGGGTCTTTTCGCGCCGCGCGAGTTCCAGATCGTGCTCGACCATCATGGCGGCGAGCTGTTCGACGCTGGTCTCGGGCTTCCAGCCGAGCTTCTGCATCGCCTTGGTGGGGTCGCCCAGGAGCAGGTCGACCTCGGCGGGTCGGAGGTAGCGCGGGTCGAACTCGACGTGGTCCTTGAAGTTCAGCCCGGCGTGCTTGAAGGCCATCTCGGCGAACTCGCGGACGGTGATGGTGCGGCCGGTGGCGACGACGTAGTCATCGGGGGCGGGCTGCTGGAGCATCATCCACATCATCTTGACGTAGTCGCCCGCGTAGCCCCAGTCGCGCTTGGAGTCGAGGTTCCCGAGGAAGACCTTCTTCTGCAGGCCCATCTTGATGCGGCCCACGGCCCGCGTGATCTTGCGGGTGACGAAGGTCTCGCCGCGGCGGGGGCTCTCGTGGTTGAAGAGGATGCCGCAGGAGGCGTGGAGCCCGTAGGACTCGCGGTAGTTCACGGTGATCCAGTGGGCGGCCATCTTGGCCACGGCGTAGGGCGAGCGTGGGTAGAAGGGGGTGGTCTCCTTCTGGGGCGTCTCCATGACCTTGCCGTACTGCTCGCTCGAAGATGCCTGGTAGTAGCGGACCTCGTGCTTGGTCTTGTCGCGGTAGTCGCGGACGGCCTCGAGGAGCTTGTAGGCGCCCATGGCGACGGTCTCGGCGGTGTAGATGGGCATGTCGAAGGAGACGCGGACGTGCGACTGGGCGCCGAGGTTGTAGACCTCATCCGGTCGGACGACATCCATGAGCTTGGCCAGGCAGTTGGCATCGCACAGGTCGCCGTAGTGCAGCTTGAGGCGGGCGCCCTTGTTCTGCGGGTCGGCGTAGATGTGGTCGATGCGGTCGGTGTTGAAGGATGAGGCGCGGCGGATGATGCCGTGGACCTCGTAGCCCTTGCCCAGCAGCAGCTCGGCGAGGTAGGAGCCGTCCTGGCCGGTGATGCCGGTGATGAGTGCGCGTTTGCCGTTGGTAGTGCTCATTCGTTGTTCCCGTGTTGTTTCAGCCGGCCCGGGCGGCGAGCCCGACCCGCGATGTCATCTGGTCGTACACCCAGCGGTAGGTCCGCTCCATCCCGTCGCGGAGCCGCGTATCGGGCTCCCAGTTCAGCAGCTTGCGGATCAGCGTGTTGTCGGAGTTGCGCCCGGCCACGCCCGTGGGGGCGTCGGGCTTGTAGATGCGCTCGACCCGGATCCCCGCGATGTCCTCGACCATGTCGACGAGCTGGTTGATGGTCACCAGCTCGGGCGACCCGACGTTGATCGGGTCCATGATGTGGATGCTGTCGGCGATGAGGTTGATCCCGCGGATGGCATCCTCGACGTAGGTGAAGGTGCGGCTCTGGGTGCCGTCGCCCCAGACCTCGATCTCGTGCCTGCCCGAGAGCTTGGCCTGGATGACCTTGCGGCAGATGGCCGCGGGGGCGCGCTCGCGGCCGCCATCCCACCTGCCGTGCGGGCCGTAGACGTTGTGGAAGCGCGCGACGCGGGTCGGCAGGCCGAAGTCCTCGCGGAAGTGGCGGCACAGGCGCTCGCTGAAGAGCTTCTCCCAGCCGTGGCCGTCCTCGGGCATGGCGGGGTAGGCATCCTGCTCGCGGAGGCCGGGCAGGTCGGGGTCGCGCTGCTTGTCGGCGTTGTAGACGGCGGCGGTGGAGGCGAAGAAGAAGCGCCCGACGCCGATCTCCTGGGCGACCATCAGCGAGTGGGCGTTGATGAGCACGCCCATCATGCACAGGCACTTGTTGTTCTCGATGAACCCCAGCCCGCCCATGTCGGTCGCGAGCTGGTAGATGCGGTCGGCCCCTTCGTAGGCGCGGCGGCAGTTGCGCAGGTCCTTGAGGTCCAGGCAGATGTTCTCGCAGGCCGGGTGGAGCTGGTGCCACTGGTCGAGCGGCTTGATGTCGACGCAGCGGACGTGGTAGCCCTGGTCCAGGAGGCTGCGCACCAGCCAACCGCCGATGAAGCCGCCTCCGCCCGCCACCACCGCCTGCTCGCGCGCCATCGATGCCGTTCCTGTGTACCGCACGGGGCGGGTGGTTGCTTGCTCCGCCGCCGGGCCCATTGGCCCGATCGGCTCCCATACCTGTCCGGCCCGGCCGATCGCGGCCTTGCCTCTGCGCCCCGAGCCCACACGGACATCGAACCCGCCGACCCCCCCGGCGTACCCATCCGGCGGCGGGAGCCGGCTCCGCGACTCTCCCCGGTGGACCGAGGGTGGCCGCTCGCCGCATCCCACGCATAAGAACGGTCAGCCCCGAGCCCGAGTTCACCGCGCGGGCGACCGAATCACCGATAGTACCCGAACCACATGACCCGCGCGACCGATCCACCCCCCAGATCAGATGAGTCACCGGCCCTTGCGGGCGAGCCCGTGGTCGTGCCGGAGGGCGTTTCGGCGGGATCCCAGCCCCCGGCGGTCGGCGCGGCCGCCCGATCAGGGATGACGTGGATGACGGTCACCTCCGTCGCGGCCCGGGGGGCATCGGTCGTAGCGCAACTTTTACTCGCGAGGTTCCTGGCTCAAGGGGACTTCGGGATCTACGCGGCGGCTCTGGGAGTCGCGGGCTTCGTGACTGCGTTCCGCGATGCGGGCGTATCGACCTACCTCGTGCGCTACGGGCTGCGCGATTACGACCGGCTGGCGGCTCCGGTGTTCTGGCTGGCGATGGCCGTGAACGTGGCCGGGGGAGTGGTGCTGGCCGGGATCGGGCTGTACTTTCAGTTCGGGCCCGGGGCGGGGCACGCGGTGGAGGGATCGACGTTCCACGACCCGCGATTCCCCGCGATGCTCTACGTCATCGCGCTTTCGATGCCGCTGGGAACCCCGAGCTCGGTGCTGCGCACCAAGATGCGGCTGGACCTGCAGTTCAAGCAGCTGAGCCTGATGGGGTTCTCATCGGCGATGCTGCGCTACGTCGGTTCGGTGCTGCTGGCGCTCGCGGGCGTCGGGGCGATGAGCTTCGTGCTGCCGATGCTCGCGATTGCGGTCACTGAATGGGTGTGGAGCCAGGTGTGCACTCGTGACCGGTCGTGGTGGGGCAAGCCGGCGCTGGCGACGTGGCCCGCGATGATCCGCGAGACCAAGTGGCTGCTGCTGGGGACACTGGGTTCGGTGATCTACAACATGGGGGCGTACTTCGCGGTGGCGTACTTCGTGCCCGCGGCGGTCGTGGGGGTCTATTTCTTTGCGTACCAGATGACCCAGCAGATCTGCGCGCTGATCACCGCGAACCTGCAACAGGTGCTCGCCCCGGTGCTCGTGCACCTGGACGAGCACACCGAGCGGCTGCGGCTGGCGGGGGTGCGGACGCTGCGTGTTCTTTCGGCTTTTTCCGTGCCGTTGATGCTGGGCATGGCGGTCGTGATCGATCCCTTGGAGCGGCTGATCCTGGGCACCTGGCGCGAGGCGGTGCTGCCGATCATCATCTTCGGCGCGCTCACACCGATGGCGCTGACCTGGGGGCTGACCTATTCGATCTACACGAGCAAGGGGCGATTCCAGGCCTGGGCGTGGTGGTCGCTGGCCGAGGGGCTGGTCGTCACGGTCGCGGCGGTGGTGGCGGCGGCGGTTTGGGGCACGGCACTGAGCATCTCGCTGGCGACAGCGCTCGCGATGATGGTGACGCGCTTTGCCATGACCATCGCCGCGATGGGGCTGCTGGGAGTGAGACCGCGCGAGGTGATCGTCGAGTGCACGGTGCCCTGGGCCATCGGGCTCGTCGCGGGAGCGTTATCGATGTGGGCCGCTGAGGCAGTCGCTCCGGGGGCGGGGGCGGGGGCGGGGGCGGGGGCGGGGGCGGCGACGGAGCAAGCGAGCGACATCATCAAGTTCCTGCTCGCGGGGACGCTCTTTTGCGCCCTGTACGCGCTGGGGCTGCGGCTGCTCCAGCCGGGCACGGTGCGGGAATCGATGTCGATGGTGCCCGCGAAGTTCCGCCCGCTGGCCGCGAACATCATGCTGATGCGGGCGTGAGCACTCGCGCTACTTGCGGATGCGGAACACGAGGAACCCGGTGCGTATCGCCAGTTGCTTGGAAAGCGTGGGGTGGCTGATGCACTCATCCCCGCGCGAGGTGAACCACACCGCCGCTTCGAAGGGGTCGATCGCGTTCACCGCATCGGAATCCGCCATCCAGAAGTGGTCCCAGTCCGGGGTGAGCTTGCCGTACCGGAGGGTGGTGGGCTTGCCCGGCGCGATCGAGACTTCCAGCGCGCGGCGGAGGCGCCCGGGCAGGCGCGTCGCGATCTTGTACGGGCCTGAATCGCGCAGCGGGATCGATGCCTTGACGAGCTTGCCCCACAGGTCGAAATCGGAGTACGGGCGCACCGGGTAACCCTTGGCGTTCCACGAACGGCAGTTCCAGGCCGGGCCCAGGAAGAGCGCCCCGCCGGGCTTGATCACGCGGCGCAGTTCTTGAAACGCCTGCTCGGGGTTCGGCACGTGCTCGAGGGTCCAGACGGTCCACGCGGCATCGAAGGCGCTGTCAGCAAACGGCAGAGCGGTGGCCGATGCCTCCACGAAGGGCTTGCGGATGTACGAGCGCACCGAAGAGGCGTAATCGACACCGGTGTAGTCGGCGACCAGATCCTGGAAAGCGCCTCGGCCGCACCCGACTTCCACAACTTTCTTGTCCGCAAGGCCGAACTGCTCCACGAACGCCTTGAGGTAGGGCAGGGCGCTGTGCGATTCGGCCTGGGAGAAGGGGGTGTAAACCTCTTCCTGGAACTGCTTGTTGTAGAAGGCCTTGGCGGCGTCGGCAGTTGATCCCGTCCCCCCGGGGGCGGGGGCGGGGGCGGGGGTGCCGTGGGATGGCGGCTTGGGGTTGATCTGGCTGACGCTCATCGCGGTTCCCTTCGGGCTGTTTCGGGCGCAGCGCGAGTATAGGACCATGCCCGCGAGCCGAGGCTCGCGGATACACCTTCGGCGGTCGTGCCGGTTCCCTTGACCGTTCCCCGGAGCAGGAGGCGGACCGATCGGCAGAGGGAAACGCTCGAACGATTTCCCCGAATACCATGAGTGGTCGATCTCAATAGCTCACGGAGACCGTTGCATGGCCCGTTGGTCCGCGATGATTCTGATTGGTCTTTGTGCGGCATGCGTCATCGCCGCGAATCCGGACCCGAAGCCCTCGGGGTCGGAGTCGGTGCCCGGTGATTCTGCCGTTGCGACGCGCGGCGACACGATCGATCCGATCGTGGAAGAGGCCGATCGCCTGCTCGGGGAGGCTCAGAGCGCGATCGGGGCCGCCCGGGCGTGGATGCGGACGAACATCACCGATGCGAAGCTCGCGCAGACCAAAGAGGATGCCGAGGCCGCGGTGAAGGGCGCGTGGGATCGTGCGCTCTCGAGCGCCGAGGCCGAACTGGCCCGCTCGCTGGGGCTCTGGGTGTACCGACCCGCGCCGAGCGACCCAGCGGTTGCAGCCGAGAGCGCCACGCTGTGGCACCGCATCGATGGCGGCCCGGTGTTGCCATCACATCTCGTGCTGCTGATCCACGGGCTGGATGATGCCGGGCAGTTGTGGGACGGCGCGGCGAGCGCCCTGACGGCCGAGGGGCACACGCCCGTTGCGTTCAACTACCGCAACGATCAGGCGATCGCCCGTTCGACGGACGATCTGGCGGTGGCTCTCAAGCAGCTTCGTGCCGCGGGGGTGATGGAGGTCTCGATCATCGGGCACTCGATGGGGGGCCTGCTGGCGCGGGATGTGCTCACGCGCGCGGAGTTCTACAACAGCGATCCAGCGGGCGGTGCCGGGCTGCCGCGCGTCCGCAGGCTGATCATGCTGGGCCCGCCCAACCAGGGGTCGCCGCTGGCCCCGCTGCGCGGGGTGATGGAGATCCGCGACCAGTTCGCGCGTTGGCTGCGTTCTGATGGTTCGAACACGGATGCGATGCTCGGGTTTCTGGTGGATGGTCGCGGCGAGGCGGGGGCGGACCTGAGGCCCGGGTCGGCGTTCCTCACTGACCTCAACGCACGGCCAGC
>JBIPMO010000121.1:0-8570 GCA_044369085.1 Phycisphaerales bacterium | reverse complement strand
AGGCGCTCGAGAACGCCCAGCTCGGTGAAGGTATCGCGGGTCGAGGTGTTGGTGACGGTGATCCCGTTTTGCAGCTCGACCTGATTGTTGCGGGGGACGACCTTGCGGGCCGAGACGAGGTTCTCGACGGCCTGGGGGTCCTGCTCGAGCATGGACCGGAGCTTGTTCTTGTCGATGGTCAGCTTGCCGCCCTCGGCGCTGCGGATGCCGATCTGGAAAAGGCGGGTCATCGAGCCGCTGACGCCCTGGGCGGTGCCCTGGACGGTGGTGCGGAGGGCGTTGCGGATGTTGGTCACCGTCGCGTCGCCGAACAGGAGCCCCGACTTGTTGGACTCCGAGTCGAAGTTGTCGTACTTGTCGAGCTTGACGATCGCGTCGTTGTAGGCCTTGATGAAGTCGTCGAAGGTCTTCTCGACCGCGGCGGTATCGCGCGACACGGTGACGGTGACCGGGGCATCGGTGGCCTGCTTGAGGTCGATGGTGACGCCCTGGATGACGTTGTCGAGCGTGTTGCTGCTCGAAGACAACAGGACCGCGCGGGCGGGGTCGGCCGCGCCGTAGAAGGCGAGCGAGTCCTCGCCCTTGGCGAGCGACGAGAAGTTCATGTCGGTGTTCTTGGTGTCGATGACGAAGCGGCCCGCGGAGCCCGAGCGCAGCGAGGTGAGGCTCAGCCGGAACGGTGATGCCCCGGACCCGTCGCGGATGACGGCCGCGGCGACGCCGACCGCCTCGGCATTGATCTTGGTGGCGATGGTCTGGACGGTGTCCGTGGCGCTGAAGGTCACTTCGCGCTCGAAGCTGCCGTTGATCTCGGTGACGCCGCCGTCGTTGTCATCGGTGCCGACCAGGTTGAGAGACTTGGCGACGGTGCCGGTGCGGTCCTCGATCCGGAGCGATCCAGCGCCGCTGGAGACGTCGCGGATGATCAGCCCGTCGCCGTTGGCGTTGATATCGACCGTGACGCGGGCGCCGGCGCTCTCGATGAACCGGGCGAGGTCGTCAATGGTCTTCTGGTTCTCGGTGATGTTCAGGGTTGAGATGCCGCCCGCGGAGTCGGTGATCCGGATGGTGCCGGTGCCGATGCCGCGACCGCCGTTGAGCGACGAGAGCAGCGTCGAACGCGAGAGCCACTTGGTCTGCAGGTTCGACCCGTTGACCGCGCCCGAGGTGGCGCCAGCGGTGTTGATGCCGAGCTGGGTCGCGGCGGCGCCGGCGACGACGAGCGAACCCGATCCGGTGCTCGAATCGGTGATGGCCAGCCCGTTGCCAGCGCGGTTGAGCGCGACGCGCGCCCCGCTGCCCGCCGTTTCGAGCTGGGAGTTGATCGAGCTGAGCAGGTCATCCACCGACCCGTCGCGCGTGCCTGCCGACAGGTTGATCGTGGCCGCGACACCCGCGCGGTCGGTGACGGTGAGGGCGCTCTCGGTGATCCCGCTTCCGCCCCGGAGGTTCGAGACCAGGCTGGAGTTGAGGGAAGAGATGAGCCGCTTGCCCGCGACCGAGTTGGCGGCAACGCCGGCCTCGGCGGTCTCGATGCCCAGGTCCTTCGCTGTGGTGCGGCTGGTGTTGGCGGTGGAACGGATGACCAGGTTGACCGGCGAGGGGTTGTCGTCGGCGGATGTGTTGTCGGTCGCCACCAGCCCGGTGCCGTCGGCGTTGAGGGCGAGGGTCACCTTGTTGCTGGTGGCGGCGTTGAAGTAGTTGATGACGTCCTGAACAGTCGTGGCCCCGGGCCGCGCCGGGGTGGTGACCACCGGTGGGTCGGCACCGTTGTTGACCTCGGCGATCGGCCCGAGGGTGATGTTGAACTCCGTTCCGTCACGAGCACGGACGAAGAGGTCGGGGGTGCCGTCGCGGATGTTCACGCCGTTGCCATCGTTGAGCGTGGAGAGGCTCGTCGCGCCGGAGATGGTGCGGATGCGCGTGCCGGTGACGGCGTTGCCCGCCCCCGTGGCCGCGGTTCCTGCGATGCCCAGGCTGGCGGCGGTGTTGTAGCCCGTGGCGCTGGTGATGCTGAGCGATCCGGACTGCACCCCCTGGTTGTTGTCGCGCACCACCAGCCGATCGCCATCGACCTTGGCCTGGACGCGGATGCCCGCGGCGCTGTTGATCGAATCGATCACGTCACCCACGGTCTTGGCGGTCGAGAGGTCGACGGTGGCGGAGTTGCCCGCGGCGTCGCGGACGACGATCTTGCCGCGCTCGACGCCGTTGCCGCCGTTGAGGTCTGAGAGCAGGGTCTCGGAGGTAAGCGATCCGCCGCCGAGCTCGAAGCTGAACGATGTGGCCCCGACGGCGGCGCCCGTCCCGTACCCGCGCGACAGGACCTGTTGGGTGGTGACCAGCCGCTTGACGGTGAACTGGTAGGAGCCGGCGGCGGCGTTGTTGGCGGCGCTGGCCCCGACCTGGGTCGCGTCGCTGCTCTCGGCCCGCGAGGCGTCGAAGGCGTTTCCGACCCGGAAGCGCTGGGCGGCGGTCTTGAGCGCGGAGAGCGATGTGTTGATGTCGAGGTACGCCGCCCGCTGCTGCTGCAACGAAGCCGTCTGCCGCTGGATCTGCACCTTGGGGCGCTGCTCGATGGCCAGCAGCTGCTCGATGAGCTGCGCCGAGTTCACTCCGGAGAAGATGCCGACTGTGCTGCGTATGCCGCCCATCGCCAAGGCTCCTTGGGCGGCGCTGCGAGCCGCCCGCTTCGTGATGTCACGCCTCCGGCGCTGGGTCGATGGGAACTCCGTTCCCGTGCGGGCCTGCCGCGGTTGCCCGGCCCCTATGGAAGGGCCTATCGCAATCCGCGGGCCGTTCGGCGCGGCTTGGGGCCTGACGCCGACGGATCCCGACTCATCAAGAGATCGGCCCGGCGGCAGGGGGTGCTGCACCTCGGCCGGGTCCGAGAAGCGGCGAACCTCCAGTCCGAGGATGCTCTGGATGGCCCGGTCAGCGAGTCGCCAGTTTCGGGTACACCATCGGCTTCCAACCCGTGCGAGACCGACCATGCCCCAGCCAATCAGAGTCCCCGCGCCTCCCTATGTCGTCGAGCGGCCCAGCGGGCACCTCCGACCGTCGCCCGACATCGAATGGGTCCTGTCGCTCGGGAATGGCGGGTTCGCGATGGGATCGGCATCGCTCGTGAACCGCCGCAAGTACCACGCGCTGCTGATCGCGAGCACGAATCCGCCCGTGGAGCGCTACTCGTGCCTGGCGGGATTGGACGAGGTGGTGGTCATTCCCGGCGAGTCGGGCAAGCCGCCGCGCGAGGTGGCGCTGAGCGGGCATCGGCTGGTGGGTGGCCGATTGGAGCCCGATGGGCCATCAAGGCTCGTGCGCTTCGAGAAGTCGCCGACTTCCTGCCGGTGGGTGTACGACGCGGCTGGAGTGGAGGTGGTGAAGGAACTGCGCCTGGCGTGGCGGCGCAACGCGTGCGCGGTGCGGTACTTCGTGCGCGATGCGAGCCCATCGGGGCGAACGATCGGCATCCGCGTGACACCGCGCATCACGATGCGGGACTTCCACGGGACGCTGCCCAGCGCCGACCTCTCGCGCTGGAAATGCGAGACGAGCCCGGACGGGTTCCGCGTATCGGCCGAGGGCAGGGCGATGTCCTTGGTGTGCGCGGCGAGCGGCGGCGTGCGGAACATCGCCCAGCCGAGCCTGCTCCGCGGCCTTCATCTCGACATGGAGACCGAGCGCAGTCAGGAGGATGTCGAGAACATCTGCTCGCCGGGGTGGTTCGAGGTCGAGATCGCGGGCAGCGGGTCGTTCACCATCGCCGCCGCGCTCGAACCGGAGAAGGCCGACCCCGCGGTGTTCGATGATGAAGCGCGCAGCCGGCATCTGGCGGAGGTGAGGCGGAACTTCGCGCAGGGCGATGCGGCCCGCGAGGCGCTTGGCCCGCTGGTCGATGCCTGCGATGACTACCTTGTTCCGCGCACGGTCGAGGGCAAGCAACTCATGACTGTGCTCGCCGGGTTCCCCTGGTTCGCCGACTGGGGACGCGACACGATGATCTCGATGGTGGGGCTGATGCTCGTCACCCGCAGGTTCGATGATGCGCGGGGCTGCCTCGAGACATTTGCCCGCTACGTCAGCCAGGGGATGATCCCGAACCTGTTCGACGACTACGGCGGCCCGCCCCAGTACAACACGGTGGATGCGTCGCTCTGGTTCCTGCACGCGAGCAGGGCGTATCTCGACGCGACCGGCGACCGCGTGACATACGACGCGCTCCTCGCCCCGGCGTGCCTGCAGATCATCGAGCACTATCGCAAAGGAACGCGCTACGGGATCGGCATGGACCCGGCCGACGGGCTGATCTTCGCGGGCGACCACACGACGCAGCTCACCTGGATGGATGCCAAGCGCGATGGCGTGGTCTTCACACCACGTCACGGCAAGGCCGTGGAGATCAACGCGCTGTGGCGCCACGGGCTGGTCTGCGTCGCCGCCGCGATCGAGTCGCGGGATGCGGCCAAAGCCGCGGAGTTGCGAGCGCTCGCGGTCCGCGTCGGCGATTCGTTCAGGCGCGCGTTCTGGTTCGAGAAAGAGCAGCGCCTGCACGATTGCCTGCAGCGTGACGAGAAGGCCGGGGCATGGCGGCCCGTGCCCGAGGTCCGCCCGAATCAGGTCTTTGCGGCCAGCCTCGAGCACTCCGGGCTGACAACACGGGAGCGCCGCGCGGTGGTCGAATGTGTTCGGCGCGAGCTTCTGACCCCGTTCGGGCTGCGGACGTTGTCGCCGCGCGACCCGAACTACCGCGCCCGCTTTGATGGAGACATGATGGCCCGCGATGCGGCGTATCACAACGGGACCGTCTGGCCCTGGCTGATCGGCCCATACTGCGAGGCGGTGCTGCGAGCGGGAGAGTTCTCGCCCGTGGCCAAGGCGGAGGTGCAGAGCGTCGTGCAGCCGCTGCTGGACTCGCTCGGCGATGGCTGCCTGGGCCAGATCGCCGAGGTGTACGACGCGGATGAGCCTCGCCGCCCGCAGGCCTGCATCGCCCAGGCATGGAGCGTCGCCGAGACCCTGCGGGCGTGCGTGATGAGTCTGTGATCGCCGCGGGCGGGGCGGCTGGGCTCACGGCCTGACGATGAAGTACGCGTTCTGGATGTCGTGGGGCAGTCGGTGCATGTCGATGCTCGTGAAGCCGGCCTCGCGCAGCATCTGCTGCGCCAGTTCGACGCCCCAGGCAGCGCCGAGACCTGCGCCCCCGTTCGCGAGGCTGACGGTCATGCAGTGCATGCAGGAGATCGAATAGATCAGCGAACCGACGGGGTGATCGATGTTCCTTTCGACGTGGCTCGACAGGCCGATGTCCTGCATCAGGTACACCCCGCCCGGGCGCAGTGCCCGCCGGATGTTCGCCAGGACCCGTGCAGGGTCGCCCTGGTCGTGGATGGCGTCGAAGCTCGTAACGAGGTCGTACGCCATCGTTTCGCCGATCGCGGCGGCATCGAGAACCTCGAAGCGCGCGTTGGGCGTGGCGCGGGCGCTCGCTTCCGCCCGAGCGGTGGCGATGGGGCCCTCGGAGAAGTCGTAACCGGTGAACCGGCTACGCGTGAAGCGGCGAGCCAGCAAGTTGATGATGCGCCCCGAGCCGCAGCCGACATCGAGCACATCGATGCCGCGCTCGAGCCGGTCGATCAGGCCGGGTACCAGCGGCAGAATCGCCGTTTCGAGCGACGAGACGGCCGACTGCCCGCTGTCCTCGGCCATGACCTCATGGAAGCGGTGGAAGCAGCAGTAGTGCACGCCGCCGCCGTTGCGGAAGCAATCGATGACCTTGTCCTCCACGTTGGCGAGCACACCGATGTACTGCGACAACACGGCGATGTTGTCCGCCCCGGCCGCGCGAGTCAGGTGCGCCGCGTGCTCGGCGGGGAGACGGTACTGCTTCTTCGCGGCGTTGTAGGCGACAACGCCCCCGGTCACCATTGCGCCCAACCACTCGCGCACGTAGCGCTCCTGGAGCGAAGCACGAGCGGCGATCTGTTCGGATGTCGACCAGTCGAGCGTGTTCATGGCGTCGAACAGCCCGGTGCGGTGTCCGATGGAGACCATGAGCGAAAGGGCTCCACCGTTGAGGATGCCGATCAACCGCTCGGCGAAGGCTTCTTGGCGGGCGCGCGGAGACGATTCGGCTTGAACGATCACGGTTCAACTCCTGCAAGAAAATGGGATTTGAGCGGACTCTCGTGGCAGCTCTGGGCCGCCATGCTCGTGCAATCACTGATGTCGGCAGGCCCGCAGAGCCTTGCGGCGCCCCCCCCTTCGGCACCCATCGCGGCCTCCCCGGCGGGTGCGGCCAGGGCGATCATCGCGCCGTCCGAGGTGTCCGGGTCGGAAAATCACCTCCAGGATCAGAAAGATTAGCGTTGGGGGCCTATACTGGAATCGTTCTAAAACAGAGTCTCAAGTCCGGATTTCAAGGTTCAGACCACCCTCGATGATGGGATTGATGATGCTGAAGCTGCCGATCTATATGGACCACGCCGCGACGACCCCCTGCGACCCCAGGGTTGTCGAGGCGATGCTGCCCTATTTCACCGAAAAGTTCGGGAACTCGGGCAGCCGCAACCACAAGTTCGGCTGGGAGGCCGAGGAGGGCATCGACCTCGCTCGCGAGCAGGCCGCCCGGTTGATCGGCGCCAACGAGAAGGAGATCGTCTTCACCAGCGGCTCGACCGAGGGCAACAACCTCGCCATCAAGGGCGCCGCGGAGATGTACGAGAAGAAGCCGGCGGGCCAGACGGGCCGCGGGCACATCATCACGGCGACGCACGAGCACAAGGCGGTGCTCGACCCGTGCAAGCGCCTCCAGAAGGAAGGGTTCGACATCACCTTCCTCGAGCCCGGCCGCGACGGGATCATCACGGCCGACATGATCAAGGCCGCCATGCGCGAGGACACCATCCTCGTCACCATCATGTGGGCCAACAACGAGCTGGGGACCATCAACGAGATCCCGCAGATCGGCAGGCTCTGCAAGGAGCGCGGCGTGATCCTCCACACCGATGCCACCCAGTGGGTCGGCAAGATGCCCACGAACGTCGAGCGTGACTGCATCGACCTGCTCACGTGGAGCGGCCACAAGATCTACGGGCCCAAGGGGGTGGGGGCGCTCTACATCCGCCGCAAGAACCCGCGCGTGCGGCTGGTCGCACAGATCGAGGGTGGCGGGCAGGAGCGCGGCTACCGGTCGGGGACGCTCAACGTCACCGGGATCGTCGGCTTCGGCAGGGCATGCGAGATCGCGCTCAACGAGATGGATGGCGATGGGGCCCGCCTGCTCAAGCTCCGCCAGAAGATGGAACGCGAGCTGACCAAGGCGCTGGATGTGACGCAGATCAACGGCCACGCCGAGAAGCGCCTTCCGCACATCCTCAACATCTCCTTCGGCTTCGTGGAGGGCGAGGGGCTCATGATGGCGATCAAGGACATCGCCTGCTCGTCCGGTTCGGCGTGCACGAGCGCCTCGCTCGAGCCCTCCTACGTCCTCAAGGCGCTGGGGGTCGGGGACGATCTGGCCCACAGCAGCCTGCGGCTTTCCATGGGGAAATGGACGACCGAGGAGCAGGTGGACTTCGCGATCGCGGGCATCGTCGGGGCGGTGAAGAAGCTGCGGATGCTCTCCCCGCTCTACGACATGCACCTGGAGGGGATCGATATCAACACGATCCAGTGGGCGGCGCACTAAAGGGCTCCAGGGCCGGCGACCGAGCCTCCGGCAACCAGCAAGCAGGGCCGAGCAACACGGCAGGTTCAAGAAGGAACAGACTCATGGCATACGGACCGAAAGTCATTGATCACTACGAGAACCCCCGCAACGTCGGGAACTTCGGCTCCACGGCGGATGTCAAGACCCGCAAGGACATCGGGGTCGGCGTCGTCGGGGCTCCGGAGTGCGGCGACGTGATGCAGATCCAGATCAAGGTGAACCCGGAAACGAACACCATCGAGGATGCGAAGTTCAAGTGCTTCGGGTGCGGCTCGGCGATCGCCTCGTCGTCGCTGGCGACGGAGTGGGTCAAGGGGATGAGCCTGGATGAGGCCCTCAAGATCCGCAACACCGACATCGTCGAGGAGCTGTCCCTGCCGCCCGTGAAGATCCATTGCTCGGTGCTCGCCGAGGATGCGCTGCGGACGGCGATCAACGACTACAAGAAGAAGAACGGCGTGGCCGACACCGCTCAGGCTCAGGCCACGGTGCACTGAACGCGCTCGTGGCCTTGGAGCGCCCTTATCGGGCGCTGCCCATGACATCCTCGCGAGCCTTCGGAGCATTCCTCCGAAGGCTCGTGTGTTTCACTCGTCGTGAGGCCGCGCAACGAAGCGTGATGTGCGCGAGATCGACGGAGATCGCAGCGCAATCGCGACAAAGAAAAACCGTCGATCGAGGGCTCCGATCCCCGATCGACGGCGTGCCACGGCTGGGCGCCGTGTAGTCTCAGGAGTTGTCGGCGTTGCCGGGACCAGAGTCCCGTCCCGCCGAAGGTAGGCTAGCGTATGCGGTGCTCCAAGGGGGTCAACGATGGGAACCGGCGATTCTGCAACATTTTGTAAGTCATTGCGCATAA
>JBIPMO010000120.1:0-8610 GCA_044369085.1 Phycisphaerales bacterium | reverse complement strand
ACCGCTGTCTCCCCGCTCACCGCCACCGAGTCGCCCGCGAAGTTCAGCTCGCCCCACAGCGACGAAACGACCGCCCCCGCGGGCGAAGGATCGCACACGTTCTGCCCCACCGTTGCGGCGAGCAGGCAGGCCGCGCTCATGATGACCGCCCCGACCATGCAAGGCCTCCGGCACCACCCTACGCCACCCCGCCGTCGATGCAAGAGAAAAACGTCGATTCACGCCACGATCGGCGCGCTGACCGCGTACATCAAGCAATCGACCCAACCCCCAAACCTGATGCCCCAGCCCCGTTCTTCACCCCGGGCACGCATCGTGATCCAAAAACCACCGCAGCATCCCGTCACCGACAGGCTTCACACCAAGAATCGGATGGTCCTGCTCCGCCCCGGCCGGAACGCCTCCGCCCTTCGTCACCTCCGCAAGCTTGGCGATCGTCTCCTTCTTCGAAGACCCGGACACCAGCACCGCCACGTACCGCGCGCTGTTCAGCAGCGGGTACGTCATCGTCACCCGATCCGGAGGCGTCACCATCGGGCCGCTGTTGATCGTCACCAGCCGATCGCGCTCCCGCAGCGCCGGGCTGCGCGGGAACAGGCTCGCCGTGTGCGCATCGCCCCCCATCCCCAGCAGCACGAAGTCCAGACGGTCCTGGCCCTTCTCGCGCCACGCCAGCGCCTTGCGCAGCTCATCCTCGTACTGATCCGCCGCGTCATCGGCCATCTGATCCATCTTGTGCGCCTGACCCCGCGGGATGTCCGAGTGCTCCAGCAGCAGATCGGCGATGTTCGACCAGTTGCAGCGCTCATCGTCATCGGGCACCCGCCGCTCGTCCACGAGCCACAGGTGCGTCCGCTTCCAGGGCAGCTCGCGGAACGCGGGGTCCACCATCAGGCGACGATAGAAAGGCAGCGGCGTCGACCCACCCGACAACGCCAGATGGAAGTCCCCGAACGCCCGAACACACGCCTGGGCGAAGTACAGCAGCTCAAATCCGAGCGCATCGTGCAACGCCTCGACATCACGGCGAACCACCACCGATCCCGGCAGATGCGGGGCCTCCGGATCGGGGTTCTCGATCGAGTAGATCTCGCGCTCGCCGCCAGGGTCCGACATGCGGGCAGTGTAGGGGAGCGCCGGCCCCCGTTCGCCGGTACATTCTCCCCATGCCGGACGAGCCTTCGCACCGCCTTGCCACCGACACCACCAACGGCATGCTGCTGGTCATCAGCGGGCCGTCGGGCGTCGGCAAGACCACCATCACCCGGGCCATCGAACGCTCCATCCCCGATGCCGTCTTCAGCGTCTCGTGCACCACCCGCCCGCACACCGATGCGGATGTCGAGGGCGTCGACTACTACTTCATCGACCCCGCCGAGTTCGAGCGCCGCGAACGAGCGGGCGAGTTCCTCGAAACCGCCACCTACGCCGGCAACCGCTACGGCACCCCACGCGGGCCCGTCGAGGCCCAGCTCTCCCGCGGCCGCCTGGTCATCCTCGAGATCGATGTCGCCGGCGCAAAGCAGATCAAGGCCAAGCTCCCCCGAGCCTTCGGCCTCTTTATCCTCCCGCCCAGCGAAGAAACGCTCCTCGAACGCCTCCGTGCCCGCAAGCGCGAGGACGAATCGGTCATCCAGCGACGCTTCAGGCTCGCCCAGGAAGAGATCGCCGAGGCCCATCGCTGCGGCGTCTACGACAAGTTCCTCGTCAATCAGGTCCTGGACCAGACCATCGCCCAGGCCCTGCAGGCCGTGAAAGAAGCCAGGGTGCAGCGTGATCGCACGCACTAGCCTCATCGCGGCCGTGATCTTCCTGCCTCTCTCCCAGCGGGCCGCCGGGCAACAACCCCCCGCCCCCCCCGCCCCCACCGCCCCCGCCCCGTGGGATCTGCGCGAAGTTCTTCTCGCGCGCCGCGCTGCCGCCGTCGCGACCGGCGACCTCGCCCAGGCCGCGCTCATCCACGCCGACCTCGGGCGCGAAGCAATCCAGCGAGCCCGCGCGGTCCACGATGCCTGGATGCGTCTCCGCAGCCGTGCGACCGGCCTGTTCCCCCAGTCGACCACGCGCAACGAATGGAACTACAACAACACCGCGGCCGATCTCTTCTGCTTCCTCTGGATCACCGCGATCAGAACCGCCGCCCCATCCCTCCCCGATCTGCAAGCCACCCTCGAGGCCGAGGCCCGGCTCGCCCCGCCCGGGGAACTCTGCGGGCCGGTCCGCTGGGACGATGCAAAGCCGATCCCCAGCGACGAGAACGATCGGATGTTCGGCACCAGCGAGTACGCCAAAGACGGGCTGCTCAGCCTGATCGAAGCCACGGGCGATGACCGCGCCCTCGCACGACTTCACGAACTCGCCCGCACCATCATCGCCCGCAGCCACCACAAAGCCCCCCGCGGGCCGATCCCAAGCATCGAATCCGAGGTCAACGGCAACATGCTCCAGGTCTTCAGCCGACTGGGATGCGAGCCCGATGGCAGAACCTTCGCCGATGCCGCGGCCCGCATCGCCGATGCCGTGATCGATGCCATGCTCCCGGCCAATCACGGCCTCCCCGCCCACGCCTTTGACTACGAGACCACCAGGCCTCTCCTCACCACCACCAGGCTCCGCGACCACGGCAGCGAAATCATCCCCGGTCTCGCCGAGGCCCACGCACTGGCCGTCACGCTCAGTCAGGACCCCATCTGGCGCGAGCGCGCAAACCGCTGGCGACCCCCACTGCTCGCGATGTTCGACCGGATCCTGACCACGGCCGTTGACCGCAACGGCCTGCTCGTCAGCGCGATCGATCCCGCGAACGGTCGGCACATCGACCCCGCCCCCAATGACAACTGGGGCTACGTCCTGTCCGGCGCGCTCCTCATGACCGAGGCGCTGCGCCGCGATGGCGATGCCGAGCCCGAGCGAGCCGCGGCCCTACTCGCCCGCATCGACGCCATCGCAAGCGCCGTGGCCCGCACCAGCGGCCTGCAATGGGAGCCGGGCACCCACGATGGCTACGCCGACACCATCGAGAGCGCGCTCTATATCGCGGCCCACAGACCATCGACCGCCCGCGAACTGATCCCCTGGGCCCACTCCCAGATCGGGATCATGTTCGCCATGCAGCAGCGCGATGGCTTCATCGGGCGCACCTACCTCGATGGAAACTTCATCCGCACCGCCTTCCTTTACGCCGATATGTGCTCGGGCGGGTGGTCAGTCTCGCCCCCCGACCCGCGCGTGTCGGTCGGCTTCGCTCGCGATGAGGCTGGCAAGGCCTGCATCGTCATCAGCGCGATACGCGCCTACCAAGGGGCCCTGGTCGGCCCCAAGCCATGGTCCGCCCACATCCCGCGCCTGCCCTGGGACTGGCCGCGCCTCAACAGTTGGCCGCGCTGGTGCGCGATCGAAGGCATCGCATCCGTCGACAGCACCGCCGGGCTCGCGTCGACACCAACCATCCAGTCCCTGCGCAATGGCCTCCCGCTCAAGCTCGACCCCGGGTCGCACATCACCATCACCCTGCGCATGAACTCCGGCCCACGCTGACCCATACAATCGACCGATGCCAACGAGCGCGGACATCGCACACGCCGTCGAAAGGCTCCGCGCCGGAAAGCTCGTCGCCTTCCCGACCGAGACCGTCTACGGCCTCGGGGCCGATGCACGCTCCGAACAGGCCGTGCGTGCCGTCTTCACCGCCAAGGGCAGGCCCACCAACAACCCGCTCATCGTCCACATCGCCGATGAACGCAGCGCACAGGCCGTCGCCGGCCAGTGGCCCGCCGCCGCACGAACCCTCGCGACCAGGTTCTGGCCCGGGCCGCTCACCATCGTCGTCCCGCGCCATCCATCGCTGCCCGCGCTGGTGACGGGCGGTGGCGACAACGTCGCCATCCGCTGCCCGGACCACCCGCTCGCCCTCGCGCTCCTCGAAGCCTTCGATGGACCGCTCGTCGGGCCCAGCGCCAACATGAGCGGCATGCTCAGCCCCACCACCGCCGACCACGTGCGCCGCTCGCTCGCCGGTCAGGACATCATGGTCCTCGATGGCGGGCCCTGCCGCGGCGGGATCGAGAGCACCGTCGTCTCCGTCGCGGGCACCCGCCCCGTCGTCCTCCGCCGCGGCCTGATCACTCCCGATGACATCAGCCAGGCGCTCGGCACCCCCGTCGATGACCTCGCCCCACGGCACGCGGCCCCTGAGCACGACAGCCCCCTCCCTTCTCCGGGCATGCTCGACAAGCACTACGCGCCGCGCACCCGTGCGGTGCTCTTTGCACCAGATGACTGGCCCGAGATCATCGACAACGCCCCGGGCCCCGTGGTCGTCATGACGCACGAGCGCTCCCGCCACGCGGAAGAACCCCATCGTCTTGTGCGCATGCCGATGGATGCCTCCGGCTACGCCGCGTTCCTCTACGCCGCTCTGCACGAGGCGGATGAGCTGGACATGATGCTGATCGCCATCGAAGCGCCGACGGCCCCGGGCCCGCTCTGGGATGCCATCCGCGACCGCCTGCGCCGCGCCACCGCCTAGGCCCGCCTCACCGGATCATCCGCATCCGCCCGAAATCCGGCACCGGGATCCGCCCGAAGACCTTCTGGATCGACGGGAAGTAAACGAAGAACGCCTTGCCGAGCATCAGGTCCCGCGGCACGATGCCCACCGTCGGATCGATCTGGTCCGCCACCCACGGATCGACCGACCGCCACAGCCGACCATCCTGCGATGAAGCGCTGTTGTCCCCGCAGGTGAAGAACTGATCGTGCCCCAGCGTCGCGAGCTTGCGCGGGTGCGTCGCCAGCCCCATGTCGCCCCCGTGGTTCACCGCCTCGTAGTAGATGTCCCGGTCAAGCTCCACCCGGTAGAGCGTCAGCGGCGAGCCGCTGAACGACCACGCGATCCGCGGCCGCGCCGGTGAATACGTCGCCGCCGAGTTCAACCGAGCATCAAACTCGTTCAGCCCGGCGATCTCATCGCTCGGAATCCCCGTCGCGTGCGCCAGCCGATCGGCCGGGCCCCACGCGTACTCCGCCCGCACAGCCACGCGCCCATCGAGCGCCAGCTCCAGCGACTGGTCCGCGTGCCGGAACTCCACGTTCACGGCCTTCCCCGCAGCGAACGCCGCCGCCGGCGCCGAGCCCAGCTCCGTCCACGGCAGCCCGCCCTCGGCCCCCGGTGCCACCGCCCGCATCCGCAGGATCGCCTTGCCGTTCTCGATCGCCCCTTGGAACTCGTGCCCCTGCGCAATGATCGTCGCCGCCATCGACAGCCCGTCCTTGTCGGGCTTCACCCCCGCCGCCATGCGGAGGTCAGATACCGGGAACAACTCAAGCCTCCGACCGTTGACGATCCGCCCGGGGAACTCGTTGTAGGGCTCCCAGCACGTCACCGGCCAAGACCCCGAATCCCACGACAGCTTCGTCGCCGCGGCGGTGTCGCACCGGTACTCGCGCCGGTCTTGGGTCTGCCACTCCTCGCCAGTCCACGGAGTGATGAACCACCGCTTCCCATCCCGCACGGGGTCGAGCGGCGCGTACTCGCTCGAGAAAACCCGCCGCCACACCGCGTTCTGCACCCGAGCGGGCTTGCGAGCGATCTTCCACTCCCCCACCGTCTCCTTGCCCGCAGCATCGCGGCGGTACGACCGCGTGAACACATCCCCCGCCGCGAGCCAGACCTGCTCGTTCGGCAGCCCGATCAGCCGCTTGATGTAGTTCTGCGTCGCCAACTCCGGGTTCTTGAACACCACCACATCGAACCGCGAAGGCTCGAAGATGCGGTACAGGTACTTCTGCACCAGGATCCGATCGCCCGCGCTCAGCGGCATCGTCTCCGGTGCCGTCACGAACCCGCGCACCTGCTGCGGCCGCCCGCCGCTCTGGATCGAGTTCACCTGGTTCGTGCTCATCGGGTCCGTCGCCGTCGGCAGCCCGTACTCGCCGCCCGGCCCCTGGATCCCGAAGGGATTGTCCTGATCCGCGTAGTACCACGGGTTCACCGGCCACGTGTGCCCCGACTGCGGGCTCGTGAAGCGGATGTGCGCCCCCATCAGCGTTGGCGCCATCGACCCCGTGGGAATGATGAACGCCTCAACCACGTACGAACGAAACACCAGAGCCATCACAAACGAGATCAGCAGCGAGATCAGCGTCTCTTTGATCGAGGTTTCGTGCGCGGTCTGGGCCTGGTCGCTGGCGTCGGGCATGCCAGAACCATACCCGCATGCCTCTGACCAGTTCAGAACGAGCCCCGGGCGCAAAGCCCGGGGTCCAACCCACGCCAATCAACACACAACCAACTCAGCCCCCAAACGGACCGCCACCGCCTCCTCCACCGCCTCCACCGCCACCAAACGGCGGGCCCTTGCGCCGCCGGCGTCGCCGTCCACCACCGCCGCTCCCGCCTCCACCACCACCGCCGCCCGGTCCGCCCGCTCCACCACCCCCGCTACCACCACCAGGGCCATCACGGCGCGGCTGCGGCTGCCGCGGCGGGCCTTGGGGTCGAGGTCCCGCGCTGGGCGAGCCGCCACCGGGCGCACCAGGCTCTCCGGGCGCGCCGCCACCGCCACCACCGGGCCCGCCGTCGGGCCGCGGGCCACGGCCGCGCCCACGCCGCCGACGACGCCGTCCGCCCTCTCCAGGCTGCCCGGGAGCGCTCGGGCCGCCATCGGGCCCCGCGCCTTCGCGCTGCTCGGTCGTTTCGCCGCCCACATCGTCGATCGAATCCCCCTCAGGATCCGCATCGCCCGCCCGAGGCTTCGGTTCCGCCCTGCGCCGCGCCTGTTCTTCCTGGTCGCGCTCGCGGAAGAAACGCTGCCGATCGGTCATCTCCCCCGCGCCACCATCCACTGGTGCTTCCTCGCGCCGACCCTCGCCGCGCCCGTCGCCATCACGCGGCGGCTTGGCATCCCGAGGCGCACCAGGACCGGCGGGCCGCCCGCCGCCCAGCCGAGCCTGCACCTGCTGCGGGCTCATCCCGCGCAAAGGATCGCCCGGCTTCGCCCCCGATCCGCCCGGTGAGCTGCCTGTCGCTCCACCTGGCGCCGCCCCCGCCCCGCCCATCTGCGGCGCCTGCTCCACGGGCATCACATCCTCCGCGGGCACCGCGATCTGCGTGTTGTCGTGCTCCAAACGCACCAGCACCAACTGCGTCAGGATCTGCCGGTCAACCACGATCCCCACCCCGTGCGGGGTCCCGATGCGCTTCTTCATCTTCGGAAGCCGCTTGTTCAACTCCTCGTACGTCTGATCCTCGTACCGCAGGCAGCACATCAGCCGCCCGCAACGACCGCTGATCTTCAGCGGGTCCAGCGTCGCCTTCTGCGTCTTGGCCGCCTTGATCGAGATCGGCTTGAGCACCTTCAGGAACTGCTTGCAGCAGCAGTGCTGGCCGCACTTCTCGTAGTCGGCGATCAGCCGCGCCTCATCCCGCGCCCCCACCTGCCGCAGTTCGATCCGCGTGTGATACTGCGACGCCAGCGCGTGCACCAGGTCGCGGAAGTCGATACGGTCATCGCTGGTGTAATAGAAGGTCACGCGCTCGCCGCCCAGTATCGGCTCGGCCTCCACGATCTTCATCGGCAGCAGCATCTCTGCCGCTGTCTCGCGAGCGAACTTCAGCATCGCGGGCTTCTGGGCCTCCTGCCGCGACTGCTGGTTCATGTCCTCGACCGTCGCCACCCGCAGCGCCCGCCCCTCGGTGAAGAACGGGTAGTCCTTCCCCCCAGAGTTGTCGATGTACTCGAGCATCTCCTGCCGCGTCACGCTCTTGGAACACCCCGCGTTCGGGCACGTGCTCGTCAGCATCTCGCCGATCTCGGTCCCGCGGTGCGTCCGCACCACGATCTTCGACCCGCACCCCGGCTTGGCCTCGCCGTCGTACGGGTACTCCCCCACGAGCTTCATCGCCCCGAACCTCACCACGAGCGTCTTGGGGATCGACAGCTTGGCGTACGCCTCGGCATCCAGGCGCGCGGCTTCCATGTCGGCTTCGAACTGAGGCAATGGGAGAATTGGCATGCTGTCTCGATCGCTCGCGTGGCGCTGGCCTGCCCGGGCACGCCGACAATCACAGCCGGCGCGAGGCAAGAAAGCGGAGTTGTCGCCGAAGGAAGAGGGTTTGTGCTCCCCGCGCACGCCTTCGGCTCGTCGCGGGGGTCCTGACGCGAGCAATCAACGCACGAGTGTACCGCGCCAGCGAGCCAGATCGTCACGCCTCTATTCGAGGCTCACCGACCCAGTCGAAGCCCGAACCCGCACCTGCACCGACCCCGTCGCCCCCGTGATCTCGTACACCGCATCCTGACCGGACCCCAGCCGCCCGAACCCGTCGAAAGCCACGCTGTCGGTCCCTTCAGGCGCAACCAGCGCCAGCCCCAGACCCTCCAGGTGCATCGCCAGCCCCTCGCCGTAGACCACTTCATAAGGCTCGCCGTTGGCCTTGGTGATCGGGACATCCGGATCGGAACTCCGCGCCAGGAAGTACCCCGTACCCTTCGGCACGAAGCGCACCACCATCGGATCGTTTGGCATCGCCAGCGATGCCGACTGCGCATACTCAAGGTCCGCCGCCAGCGTCGTCGCCGCCGCCACCGCGCGCAGCGAATCGCTCGG
>JBIPMO010000119.1:0-8631 GCA_044369085.1 Phycisphaerales bacterium | reverse complement strand
CCCGCCTGACGCTGCATGTTGATGTGCTGCGCGGGGAGAACGACCACCACAAGGCCGAGGCGGCGTTCAAGGCGACAGCGCTCGCGCTCCGGCGGGCGCTCGCTCGGGATCTCACCATCGCGGGCGCGACACCAAGCACAAAGGGGGTGCTGTCATGAGCGCGAGCGAGGTGTTGATCGTCCGGACGGGGACGGCGAACGTTGCTTCGGTGGTGGCGGCGCTCCGGCGGCTTGGGGCATCGCCCCGGCTGAGCGCGGCGGCGGAAGATGTCCGCTCGGCGCGGGCCTTGGTCCTCCCGGGGGTGGGGGCCTTTGGTGCGGCGATGCATGAACTTGCGCAGGCCGGATTGGTCGAGCCGCTCAAAGCCAGGCTCGCGGCCGGGCAGGCGACGCTGGCGATCTGCCTCGGGCTGCAGGTGCTGGCCGGATCGAGCGAGGAATCGCCCGGGAGCCGGGGTTTGAGCTTCCTGGAATCGGCGGTGACCCGGATCGCGGGCGAGGTGCGCATCCCGCACATCGGCTGGAATCGGGTCGGTGTTTCTGCCGGAGCAGGTGCCCGCGACGCCGTGGTGCGCGATGGCTATGCGTACTACGCCAACTCGTTCGCGTTGCCGAGCCGCGAGGCGGCGGCACCGCTCGTGGCCGCGGGGTGGAGGGTCGCCGAGACCTCGCACGGGTCTGCTTTCGTCGCCGCCATTGAACGAGGCGGCATCGTTGCATGCCAGTTTCACCCGGAGCTGTCCGGGGCCTGGGGGCTCGGCCTGATGCGGCGCTGGCTGGAGCGCGCGGGCGTCACGCTCGCGTGCGCGGAGGGCGTGACATGCTGACGCGACGGATCATTCCGTGCCTGGATGTGAACGCTGGCCGCGTCGTGAAGGGCATCCGCTTTCAGGGCCTGCGTGATGCCGGCGATCCGGCCGAGCGAGCCGCGATGTACGAGCGATCAGGCGCGGACGAGATCGTCATGCTCGATGTGAGCGCCACCACCGAGGCCCGGGCCACGAGGCGCGACACGGTCGCGGCCGTGCGAGCTGTGCTCTCGATCCCGCTGACGGTCGGGGGCGGCGTGCGTGCGATCGATGATGCCGCGCTGCTGCTCGAGAGCGGGGCGGACAAGGTCGGCGTGAACTCAGCGGCGGTGGAGCGCCCGGAACTGGTCGGCGAGATCGCCGGGCGCTTCGGGGCCCAGTGCGCGATCGTGGCGATCGATGCGGCCCGCCGCACGGGCGGCGATGGATGGGAGGTTGTGGTGCGCTCCGGAACGGTGCGCACGGGCATCGACGCCGTCGAATGGGCGCGGCGAGTCACCGACCTCGGCGCCGGTGAGATCCTTCTGACCAGTTGGGACCGCGACGGCACGCGCAGCGGCTACGACCTGTCCCTGCTGCGAGCGGTGTGCAGCGCCGTGCGCGTGCCCGTGATCGCCTCCGGCGGCGCCGCGGGCGTCGACCACATGCACGAGGCTGTTGGGGCGGGGGCCGAGGCGGTGCTCGCTGCATCCATCTTTCATGACGGCCAGGCGACGCCCGATGACCTGAAACGAGAACTGAGAGCGCTCGGCGTGGAGGTGCGGCTGTGATTGTTCCATCGATCGATCTGATGGGCGGGCGGACGGTGCAACTGATCGGGGGCAAGGAGTTCGCGTTGGATGCTGGTGACCCCGCCCCGATCGCCGAGCGGTTCGCCCGCGTGGGCGAGATCGCCGTGGTCGATCTTGATGCGGCGCTCGGCACAGGAGACAACGCAAGCTTGATCGAGCCGCTGGTCCGGCGGTTTCCGATCCGCATCGGCGGTGGCATCCGCGATGTCGCCGCTGCGGTCCGCTGGCTGGACATGGGCGCGACCAAGGTCGTGCTGGGGACGGCGGCAACACCAGAAGTGCTGCGAGAGCTGCCGCGGGAGCGCGTGGTGGCCGCGCTTGATTGCCTGCACGGTGAGGTGGTGGTGAAGGGGTGGCGCGAGGGGACCGGGCGGAAGGTGGCCGACCGCATGGCGGAGCTGCGCGAGCATGTCTCGGGCTTCCTCGTGACGTTCGTCGAACGTGAAGGGCGGATGCAGGGGCTCGATCTGGAGGAGGTCGGTCGAGTCGTCGAAGCGGCGGGCGGAGAGCGTGGCCCGCGTGTCACGATCGCGGGGGGAGTGACCACCCCGGCGGATGTGGCGGCGATCGATCGGCTCGGGGCCGATGCGCAGATCGGGATGGCGTTGTATACCGGGCGGCTGGGTCTGGCCGAGGCGTTCGCGGCCTCGCTCGTGAGCGACCGCGCGGACGGGCTGTGGCCCACCGTCGTCGCGGATGAGCACGGGGTGGCGCTGGGGCTGGTGTACTCGAGCGCGGCAAGCCTGCGCGAGTCGATCGAAACCGGGCACGGTGTGTACTACTCGCGCTCGCGCGGCGGCCTGTGGCGCAAGGGGGAGAGCAGCGGGGCGGTGCAGGAGGTGCTGCGCATCGATGCGGACTGCGACCGCGATGCCCTGCGGTTCACGGTCCGTCAGAGCGGCACCGGCTTCTGCCACATGAAGACACGCACCTGCTGGGGGGAGGATGCCGGCCTGCCGCGGTTGGCGAGAACGCTCGCATCGCGAGCGAATGATGCGCCGACAGGTTCGTACACAGCGCGTCTCATGAACGAGCCCGGATTGCTGGCGGCGAAGATCAAGGAGGAGGCGGCCGAGCTGGTCGCCGCTCTCGATGCCGTGCGATCGGGCGACGGGTCGATTGGCGATGTGACGCATGAGACCGCGGATGTGATGTATTTCGCGCTCGTCAGCGCGATCAAGGCCGGTTCATCGCTCGAAGCTGTGGCCCGTGAGCTTGACCGGCGGGGGCTGCGTGTCAGCCGGCGAAGGGGAGATGCCAAGTCGTGAGCGCGGCTTCGGCGCTTCAGGGTGAATGACGATCAGGTTGAAAGCAGGAAGGTGATTCATGCTACGCATCATTGCCGCGGATCAGATCGACCAGAAGGGGCGCACTGCCTTCGATGGGCGCACGCTGGATGAGGCCAGAGCGATCATCGAGGAGGTTCGCGCCGGCGGGGAAGCGGCCGTCCGTCGCCGGGCCGAAGGCTTCGGAGAGATCCGACCGGGTCAGCCGATCGTGCTGGGCCCGGAGGACCTCGATGCGGCTCGCCGCAAGGTCGGCACCGAAGTCGAGCATCTCCTGCAGCGCGTGGCCGACCGGATACGCGGCTTCGCCCGGGCGCAGCGGGATGCGCTCCGGGATGTCCGGGTGGACGTGCCCGGCGGCCAGGCCGGGCACACGGTGGCAGCCGTGGACCGTGCCGGCTGCTACGCGCCGGGCGGGCGGTTCCCGCTTCCCTCGACCGTGCTGATGACCGCGGTGACGGCCAGGGTGGCCGGGGTTCGCGATGTGGTGGTCGCATCGCCCAGGCCCACGGATGTCACCCTCGCGGCGGCCGCCGTGGCGGGGGCCGATGCGCTGCTGTGCATCGGCGGCGCCCATGCCGTCGCTGCTCTGGCCTACGGGGTGTGTGTGCCCGCTCGCGACATCATCGTCGGGCCGGGCAACCGATGGGTGACGGCGGCCAAGCACATCGTCAGTGCGCACGTCGGCATCGACATGCTGGCGGGGCCATCGGAACTTGTCGTGCTCGCGGATGAGAGCGCGGATGAAGAGGCCATCGCGGCGGATCTGCTCGCCCAGGCCGAGCACGACACAGACGCGATGCCCGTGCTCGTGACGACGAGCGGCGTGCTGGCCCAGCGCGTGAACTCAGCGATCGGTCGGCGGCTGGAATCTCTGCCCACCCGGATGACGGCCGAGGCGGCGCTGCGGAACGGGTTCGCGGCGATCGCTCGCGATGAGGCGGAGGCTGCGCAGGTCTGCGATGCGCTCGCCCCCGAGCACCTGCAGGTGATGACGCTCGATTCGCGGGCGACCGCCGCACGACTTCGGCACTACGGGGCGTTGTTCATCGGGCCGGCCTCCGCGGAAGTTCTGGGCGACTACGGGATCGGCCCGAATCACACTCTTCCCACCGGCGGCACCGCCCGTTTCGCGGCGGGGCTGAGCGTGCTGACCTTCCTTCGGGCAAGGACCTGGATCGAAGCCGATGGCGGCTCTGATGACTATCAGGCCGTGATCCGGGACACCGCGGCACTGGCGCGCCTCGAAGGGCTCGAAGCGCACGCTCGGGCGGCGGAAGCGCCCGGGCGAGCCCGATCCCGGGATGCATGATCGCTTGCACCTTCGCGCCCGACCAGTTATTTCTGGATCCTCGCACCACGGAAAGGCACACGCATGCGCACTCGCTGGGTCAGGCTCGCACTGCTGGGGATCATCCCGATGTCGGCGCTCGCTGGCGGCGTGACCGGCTGCGGCACATCACGCGTCGCGGGCGAGCCGACCACGCACCCCGAAGCGATCCGCGTGGAAGGTCGCGGGCTGGCCGCCGAGTTCGTCCAGTCGATCGACCGGTTCACCTTCTTCGGGCCCGCGGGCGGGGCCAACCTGCTGCACGTGGTCGGGCTTGATCGCCCGCGCCCGACGGATGGTTCGTATGTGTTCTGGGGCGGGTGCTACACGTGGGTCTCTCCCCAGAAGGGGCCCGCGGGCGATCCGGCTTCACCGATGGGCTGGATCGATTCGGATGGAACGAAGAAGGATTGGCCGCCCGACCCCGCGATGGATGTGGGCCCGGTGCGCCGCACCGGCCTTGCCCGCGGGATGTTCAGCGTCGCCGGGCCCGAGCAGCGCAAGGGCCTGCAGGAGCTCAAGTCGTTCCGCGTCATCGCGCAGGACGTGGCGGAGTTCGAGTACACGCTCTTGAACCGCGGCGCGGCGAGCGTGACCGCCGGGGCGTGGATCAATACGGCCGCTGCGGGTGATGATGTGATCGCCGTGCGCATGCCGCCGGGCACCGAGGTATACGGCTGGAACAAGATGTCAACCGACATGTTCGATGCGATCCTCGGGGCGGCTGATGAGCGCGGCTGGCGACTCATGGACCTGTCCAAGGCCAGATGGGACGGCGGGATCAAGGTGTACCTCGCCCCGCCCGCCGGTTCGGGTCTGGAAGATGTCGAGATCGCCGTCTGGAGGCGCAGCGCCAAGGCGTGGATGCACCGCAGCCTGGGCGCGATGAGCGCCGACCAGGTGTCACGCCTGCGAGACGCGGGCGAGGGGCCGGTCGCGATCTACTACCAGCCGGGCAAGGGCGACGAGGCGATCGTGGAGGCGGAGCTGTACGGCCCGATCGAGGACATCGCGCCGGCAGCGCGGTCGACGGTTCGCGAGCGGTGGCGCATCATCCGCTCGTCGACGGCGAACGCCGCGGCGCTGCCATGAATGGCGATTGGTGACAGCGGCACGCTGTAAGGGCGTCGCGAAGCGACATGGCTCCGACCGAGCGCTCTGTGTCTGACCGCCGCGCTTGTAGGAACCCCGCTCAGTCGATCGCGCGGACGGACTTGACCTCGGGCACATAGTCGCGAAGGTTCTTCTCAACGCCCATCTTCAGGGTCATCTGGGAGGAGGGGCAACCGACGCACGCGCCCATGAGTCGGATCGTGACCACCCCATCGGCACCGACATCAACGAGTTCGATGTCGCCCCCGTCGCTCTGCACCGCCGGGCGGATGCGATCGAGGACCAAGGCAACCTTGTCTTTGGTGGAAGGGGATTGGCTGGAGGTCGTCGTCATGCCCGGAATGAGTGTACCCCGGAACCGGTCGCATGCCAATCGAACTCGGCGGATCTCGGAGGTTCTACACTGGAGCGATGAACTTCCTCTTCAGCAACATGTCGATCCGGCGTTCGGTGGCTGTCGGCTTTGCGGCCTGGGCGCTCGTGGCGGGCTGCTCTTCAACGCCGACCGATGCGCCCCTGTCCGCCATGAACGACCCGAAAGAGAAGGCCGGCATCCGCCGGGCCTCGATCGAATCCGCTATGGAAAGGGCCATCGATGGCGGGGCGGACAAGGAAGCGGTGCGCGAGTCGCTCAAGCGCGTGGTCTGGGGGCGCGGGAACTGGGTCGAACTCCGTCTGGCCGCCGCTCGCGAGTTGCTGTCGGATGAAGAGGGGCTCGCCGATACCCGCAAAATGTTCCGCCTGCTGATGCAGACCGAGAAGATGCCCCAGATGATCGCGCTGATCGGCGATGAGGCGGCCGCCCGTGGATGGACCGATCTTTCGGCAGCGCTGGTCCGGTCGTGGTCCAGGCCTCTGGTCGAGACGCCCGATGCCGAGCGCTCCGAGCGGGCGGCCTTGGTGCGCCTTTACCCGGGCCGGGCGGTCGAGGATGTCGTCTTCGAAGTGTTCACCGGCGCAATCGATGATGGCGGCAAGCCGCTGAGCGACAAGCAGCGGCAGGATGCGTGGTCATTGCTGCGACGCCTGGACAAGGATGGTGAGCGCACCCTGGGTCTGCTCGCCGGGAGCGGAGGCAGCAGCGAAGACCGGCTGACCGGGGTGCTGCGCCGTGGTGCTCGCGACCTGGGTGTCGTCCCGGACACCGGGGACGAGCTTGCCTGGCTGGACCGGCTTTCCGGGCGCGACTACGCGGCGGTGTGGAGCGAGGGCGCGGCCGCGGTCGCTCGATTGACACCCGATCAGAAGCAGGGGCTGCGGCTGCGGCATGTGCTGGCGGCCCGATGGGCGGCGGTGCATGAGCCAGCTTGGCTCGCCGCATCTCGCGATGAACTGATCAGCCAACTGCGGGCGGCCGTCGATCCGCGCCGGCAGCATCTCCGGGGCGGTGCGCTCAAGTCTTCGGGCGGGCGCAATGAATCGGTCATCGCCAACGCCGATCTGCTGACCTGGGGCGATGCGCTGATGGTCATGATCGCGGCCCGGGCCGTCGAGAGTGAAGCCTTCGCGCGGGCGGTCATGGCCCACGCCGAAGAGGACAAACGCGACACATCGACGGAACTCGGCGGAGTCATCGACGCCGCCGGCAGTGGGTTCGTCATCCGCAAGTTCCCGCCGCGTCCGGGCCAGCGCTACGGCGATCAGCGCTTCGTCGCTTCCCCCGAGATGGTCGAGCAGAGCGCGGACTCGCTGCTTCACTATCACATGCACGCCAACGACTACTCGAACTCGGAGTATGCCGGGCCGAGCGATGAGGATCTTCAGTACGCCTCGCGACAGGGACGGGCGTGCATCGTCTTCACGTACCTTGATCGCGGAACGATGAACGCGGACTATTACCAGCCCGCGACGGGCGGCAAGCCGGCCGCCGTCATCGATCTGGGCGAGATCAATGCCAAGTAGGCTTCGGTCAAACGCCGGAGTGATCCCCACGCCCGGCCGGGGCCGTGGAATCATCAGAACGCCGGGCCATGCATGCTGCACCTGATGCTGATCGCGATGATGGCGGTGGTGCTGGCACGCGACGGCGTGTCGCGGCTGCCGCTGCTCACTGGCCTATCGCCCGGCCTCATAGCGCTGCTGACGCTCGGGTCGATGGCGGGGCTGATCATCGCGCAACATCTGGCGATCTTCCTGTGCGGTCGCGGGTTGGATCGGAGCGGATCGTGGCGGTTCGTCGGGGCCGCCGAGAAGGTCATGGTCCTGACGCGCTGGGCGGCGCTGGGCGTTCACATCGCGGCGGTCGTCGGTCTGGGGTGGCTTGATGCGGTGCGACAGCTCATCGGCGGAAACTGGATCGCGCTGGATGAACTGCTGGCGGCGGCTCCGCCGGTCGTGGTGGTGGTGATGGGCTGGGTGTCGTACTACGGCATCGACCGGAGGCTGCGCGAGGCTTCGCTCATCGGCGCGCTGGATGCAGGCGACCAAACCCCGAGCCTGCCGACCCGCTGGCAGTATGCCCTCGACCAGACGCGCAATCAGGTGCTGCTGGTGGTCGTGCCCGTCGGGTTGATCGCGACCTGGGCCGAGGGGGTCGATCAAGTCCTCGCGCTCCTGCCCGAGCCGTGGCGAAACATCGAGACCTGGCAAGGCGGCGCCGCATCCACGGCTGCGCACCTCGCGGGTGTGGTGGTGGCGCTGCTGTTCATGCCGCTGATCATCCGCGTGCTGTGGGACACCGTTCCGCTCGGCGTCGGGCCGCTCCGGGACCGGTTGCTCGCGATGTGCGCAGCGCAGGGAGTTCGCTGCCGCGACCTGCTGGTGTGGAGGACGCACAGCCGGATGCTGAACGGCGCGGTGATCGGCATGATCCCCCGGCTGCGCTTCATCTTGCTGACCGACACGCTGCTGGAAACCCTCTCGCCGGAGCAGGTGGAGGCGGTGATGGCCCACGAACTGGCCCACGCTCGCAAGCACCACCTGCCGTGGCTGATGGCGACGATCGTGGCGACGATCAGCCTTTCTTGGACGGCTTCGATCTGGGGTCTGTCCCTGATCGCGGCGACGCTTCACATCGAGGATGTGTCGGTCGCGTTCGTCGGCATCGCCGCGATCGGCTCGACGGCGGTGGCGGCGATGCTGATCTTCGGCTGGGTGAGCCGGCGCTTCGAGCAGCAGGCCGATGCGTTCGCGGCCCAGCATCTTTCGGGGCGAAGCCGTGCGACCGAATCGCGGCGTGACATGGTCATCACTGCGCCGGCGGCGATCGCCATGGCATCCGCACTGGGGCTGGTGGCGCGTCGCAATCACATTCCGCGCGAAGCGTTCTCATTCCGCCACGGGAGCATCGCGTCGCGTCAGCGA
>JBIPMO010000118.1:0-8632 GCA_044369085.1 Phycisphaerales bacterium | reverse complement strand
GCGCTCGGCACGTTGGGCTGCACCACGAGGATCGATGCCCCCTGGGGGGGCCGCAGAAAGAGCCCGGCCGTGTCGTCGCCCGCGAGCAGATCGGGGCGACCCAGCGCCACCGTCAGCACACCCCCATCGCTGTCCTGGAACTCGATGCGCAGCGACTGTTCCCCCGGGCCATCGCCGGTCGCGGCGGGCACACGCAGCGCGCGGGCATCGAGCTGCCGGTCGCCCAGCCGGACTGCCGCGGCAGCGTCCACCGCTTCCGTCGCGGCGTTTTGCACGCGAACGAAGAGCGTGACGCTCGATGGATCCTCATACCCGCGGCGAGCGGCCAGCGCCACGATGCCAAGATTGTTCTTCCCCGCGAGCGGCGGCGGCGCGTCGCGGTCAGCCGCGGGCGCCGCCGGGCCGACGCGCACGAACTGAAACTCCGCTCGCCCCAGCCCGGATCCCCCGCTCGTCCCGCCAGCGCCCCCGCCACCGAACGTGCGGCGCTCGAACGCTCCATCGCTGACCAGCACCACACGAGGCGCGGCACCGCCCTCTGTTTCATCGCGCACGGCGGTGTTCGAGACGAGCCGCAGCGCAGCGCCCAGATCACCGGGCTGGTCCGTCGGAGTGATCGATTCCACCGCTCGCCGGAGCAGCGACCGATCACGCGTCAGGTTCGTCAGCGCCTCGGGTCGCGCGGCGATGCTGATCACCATCGCTTCCGCCCCGTCACCCATGCGATCGATGATCCGCAAGGCTCGTTCCTTGGCTTCGTCGAGGCGCGACCGGCGGGAGCCGTCCTCGGCGACCGCTCCATCAAGCGCAGACATCGATGCCGACCGATCGACCAGCAGCACCACGCGTGCCCCGGGCCCGCCCGCCCCTTCGACCGCGGGCCGTGCGATCGCCGCCAACAACGCGACCAGGATCAGCAGCTGCATCAGCAGGAGCCAGGAGACCCGGATCCATCGGAACGGGACGTTGACCTGCAGATCCGCCGCGGCGCTCGTCCATAGAAACGTGGATGAGACCCGCACCGGACGGCGGCGGAGTTTGAGGAAGTACCACACCAGAAGTGCGGGCAAGGCCACCCCCGCCGCGATCGCTCCGGTCAAGGGGGCAAGGAATGTCAGGGGGCCAAGGTTCAATGGACTGCGGCGGGGGGTGGATGGGCGCCTGCATCACGCCGTGGGACATCAGCAAGATCGAAGATACGACCATCAGCCTACCGAAGCCCGCGCCAATGACGTTGCCCGCTGCCTTCGGCTATGAGCACGGCCTTCCGGACGCGAGGAACCGCTCTGGCTAGTCGCATCAGGTCCACCCGCAGCGCGGCATAACTGCGGCTTTTGGCGGCCAAAGGGCCGATTACAGCCTCTTTGGGAAGGAATTGGTTGCAAACCAGCCACGTTGTGATTGCATCCGCCAAATCCGGGTGTAAGTTCAACGCAGAGGGTCTAGGCCAGCCATGGTGCTGGCATGGGAATGCTCACAGCGTTCGGAACACGTCTCGGGAACGCTGACAACTTGGCTCGAATCGACCGCTGGTGGATGCCAACCGCGTGATGGTCCGCGCAGCGAGTCGCTTGAGTGCTCGGGAGTTTAGAAGCTCCCAGACGACGGAAGCCCGTGATGGGGCCTCCGAAGGTTGTGTATTTCGACCGGCTGCTGCACCGGTCGGAACATTGGGTGTGCGAGCCGCGGCAAGCGCTTCGCGACTCGCGTGCTTTGAATGGGGGCAGCGTTCTGCATCACATTTCTCCTGAGGAGGAAGAATCATGAAGAAGATCACGACCCTGGCTCTGATCGCTCTGGCCGCCGCTCCCGCGATGGCCCGCCCTGTCTACGGCCCCGGCGCTGGCGGCGTCATCCCGGACAACGCTCCGGCTGGCCCGATCATCAGCGACATCATCGTCGGCGACACCTTCTCGGTCACCGATGTGACCGTGACGATCAACACCCTGACCCACACCTGGGCGGGCGACCTCATCATCACCCTGACCAAGGTCGGCGACGGGTCCGCGACCCTCGTCAGCCGCGTCGGCGCGATTCCCCCGGGCAATACCGTGGGCGACTCCACCAACTTCGGTGGCAACTACACCTTCGCGAACGCTGGCACCAACCTCTGGACGACCGTGGCCGGCCTGGGCACCGCCGCAGCTGTTCCCTCCGGCACCTACGCCGCAACGGGCGCTGCCTCCGCCACCCCCAACAACGCCTTCTTGGCCTTCACCGGCCAGAGCTCCAACGGCACCTGGCGCCTGTCGATCTCCGACAACGCCGGGGCCGACCTCGGCAGCTTCGCCAGCTGGAGCATCAACCTCGTCCCGACCCCGGGCGCTGTCGCCCTGTTCGGGTTCGCCGGTCTGGCTGGCCTCCGCCGCCGTCGCGCCTGATGCTGATGCAAGCCTCGTAAAGACCAACCTTTACGAGCATGAATCCATCCTCGTGTCCTTCCACACCCCCGGCGACTTCCATCGCCGGGGGTTGTTGTTTTCATGCGCGAATGCGTGGAATAGGCAATGTTCTGATTGCCAACCGCCACCAAATGTGTACATTCTATGATGCCCCGGTCCGGACCAGCCTTTGGCTCCCGGTTTCGGTGGTGGAGGATCGGGAACACGTCTGGCGCCTTTGTTCCGCGCTGCTGACACCTCCAAAAGTGTTTGCGTATCAACCCCGCGCGGAAGTGCCGCCGTGCTGCGTGGGTTTCTGTTCCCCATGGAAGTGGGGAGAACCTGGCCGGGAGGCCTGCGTGGCGGCCGCAACTTGGAGGATTCACGTCATGAAGAATGTCATCGTCGCTCTCGCTGGTCTGGCCATCGCGGGCTCCGCGCTGGGTCAGATCTCCATCACCCCGAACGCCAACGGGAACGCCAGCACCACCAACGGCATGTTCCAGATCGCCAGCGTTCCCGGCACGCCGAACAGCGCGGTCGCCTTCGCGGGCAACTCGTTCTTCAGCGCGACGACGAGCGCCGCCGCCAACGACAACGTCTACGCCTACCACTGGCTGTGGCACGTCAACACCTCCGCCGGCTCGACGCAGGACACCCGCGAGCTGATCATGTCCAACGGCTCGGGCGGCGGCGTGAACTCGTTCATGACCGTCACGGGCGGCAACAACCTGGGCAACTCGACCACCGCGCAGCAGTCCTTTGACATCTTCAATGTCAACAACGGCTACAGCTTCCTGGCCGTGTCGAACTACTCGATCATCAACACCGGCGCAGGCCCCCAGGTCGTCAACACGATGACCATCACCAACCGTGACAGCGGCCCGCTGAGCCTGTCGCTCTACAACTACTTCGACGGCGCGATCAACAACGGCGACGCGAACGACACCGTTACGTACGACGCGGGCACCGGCGCGTTCAACTGGTCCGACACCGCCCTGCCCGGCCGCACCATCCAGCACATCGGCTACGGCGCCAACCGTTACCAGGCCTCGGCTTGGGCGAGCGCGACCCCCGGCACCGTGACGACCGAGCTCGGCGACACCGGCCGTGACGACCTGAACAACACGGTCGTGACCGGCGCTGGCGACCGCGCGGCCGCGTTCCAGTGGGACCTCAACTTCGCTCCCGGCGAGACGCGGACGATCATCGTCGGCCTCGGGCTGAACACCAACGCCATCCCGGCTCCCGCGGGCGTCGCCGCCTTCGGCCTGATGGGTCTGGCCGGCCTGCGCCGTCGTCGCGCCTGATCAAGAACGCTTTGGTTTGGTTTCCTTCCTGAGTGCAAGCCCGGTCGCGGTTCAACCCGCGACCGGGTTCTTTTTTCGCTCGAACGCCGCTCGGTGCTAGAGTCTGCATCTCGCCGGGGGGTTTGGAGACTCAAGCCGTGGCCAGTGCGACCAGCCGACTCGACGCCGCGATCGAGGCCGTCCGCCTTGCTTCACGGGTGACCCGCCGGCTGCAGCGAGATCTCGCATCCACCCCCCGGCTGACCAAGAGCGACCGCAGCCCGGTCACCGCGGCCGACCTGGCAGCGCAGGTGATCGTGGCCCGAACGCTGACGGCCCGGCTGGGCAAGGTGACGCTCGTCGCCGAAGAAGATGCCTCGATGGTGCGTTCCGAGATGCAATCGGGTCGTCGCGACCTGGCGGAGTTCATCCTTGCCGCGGTGCATCACGTGTGGCCCGAGGCGACGCTGGATGAACTGATCGAGATGCTCGACCTCGGGGCCGCCGACCCGCCGAGGGATTCGGTGCACGGGTTCTGGACGCTCGACCCGATCGACGGGACCAAGGGGTTCATCCGCGATGCGCAGTACAGCATCTGCCTGGCGTGGATCGAGAACGGCTCGCCGGTGCAGGCGGCGCTGGGGTGCCCGAACCTGTCCAAAGACCAGTCGCGCCCGGTGAGCGAGCCCGATCATGTCGGGACGCTCTACGTCGCCGGCGCGGGCGAAGGGCTCTGGGAGATGTCGCTGGGCAACGCCCACGAGTCACCGGTCCGGGTTCTGCCGCTGCACTCGGGCGATGACGAGCCGATCCGACTGGTGGAATCGGTCGAAGCCGGCAGCGGCGACGGGAGCGAAGCGGAGATGGTGATGGAGCGCGTGGGCGAACTCGCCGAGCCGCTTCATCTTGACGGGCAGGCCAAGTACGCGGTGGTGGCGCGGGGCCAGGGCGATGTGTACCTGCGTCTGCCGCGGCGGAGCGGCTGGGTCGAGCGCATCTGGGATCACGCCGCCGGGACGCTCGTCGCGAAGGAGGCCGGGTGCGCGGTGACGGATGTGAGCGGCCACGCACTGGACTTTTCTCACGGCCGCGGTCTCGAAGCGAATCGCGGCGTGCTCGTGGCCGCTCCGGCTCTGCATGGTCGCGTGCTCGCGGCGCTCAAGGGTCTCGGACTCGGCGGGTAGTTCTTGCGCAGGGCGCATGACCGAAACGGGTGTGATCGCACATCAAGACCGGGCCGATCATGTGCTTGGGCTCCGTCGCGAACCCGTCGCCCACTGCGCGCAGATACCAGCTCTTTCGGCGCAGATCGGCGGCATTTCGCTCCAGTTTCATCGCGGATCGATGCATCGATGCCCGGCTGTTCCAAGGCGAATCGGACCATGCGCGATGTGGCGGTCAAGCTTCATAGGTGAGTCGGGTGGTGACACGCCTTTCATCCGCGCGGGGCGTTGTCGCGCACTGCCCGTGCGTTTTGGCCGCATGATTCCGGAAGAAGTTTGCAGAAAGCACCGTGACAGGCGTCGATGCTCAGGTATAGTCACGATTGATCTCTCTCTCCTCCAGCGGGGCGCCGTTGAACAGATGGCGCCCCGCTTTCTTTTTTGTTCCGACTGTTGCTGAGGTTGGTGATGCGCCCTCATCCCGCCGCCGGGCTCCGGTTAGTCTGTTGCGGTGGACACGAAATCAACGGTTCTGGTGACCGGGGCGGCGGGCTTTATCGGGTCGCATGTGGCCGAGGCCCTGCTGCGCCGCGGTGACAGCGTGATCGGCCTCGACAACTTCGACACCTACTACGACCGGGCACGCAAGCTGGCCAACCTCGCCGAGGTGCGGGCCACCGCGTCTTCGACCGGAGCGCCGTTCGAGTTCATCGAAGGGGACATCCTGGACGACGCGGCGCTGGGCAAGGCCTTCGTGGGCGGGCGCTGCGGCGGCGTTGTCCACCTGGCGGCCCGCGCGGGGGTGCGGCCCAGCATCGCCCAGCCCGTTCTCTACGCTCGCGTGAACGTGGAGGGCACCACGCGGCTGCTGCAGGCGGCCTCCCAGGCCCGGTGCGGCTCGTTCGTGTGCGCATCCTCATCATCGGTGTACGGCAACAACCCCAAGGTTCCTTTCGGTGAAGCGGACGCGGTGGATCACCCGATCAGCCCGTACGCCGCGACGAAGAAGGCGTGCGAGCTGATCGGGCACACGTTCCACCACCTGACGAGGATGCCGGTGGCGATGCTGCGGTTTTTCACGGTGTTCGGGCCTCGGCAGAGGCCGGACCTTGCGATCTCGATGTTCCTGGAGAAGGTCTCGCGCGGCGAGGCGATCCGCGTCTTTGGCGACGGGTCGGCCAGCCGCGACTACACGTTCATCGACGACATCACCGCGGGGGTGCTCGCGGCGCTCGACCGGGCCCCGTCGTTCGGCTACCGGGTGTGGAACCTGGGCGGAGACAAGCCGACGACGCTTTCGGAGATGATCGCGACGGTCGAGCGGGTCGTCGGTCGCCCAGCGACGATCGAGCGGGCGCCTGCGCAGCCCGGGGATGTCGAAAGGACGTGGGCGGATCTCAGTCGCTCGCGGGCCGAACTGGGCTTCACGCCACGGACACGCTTCGAAGACGGAGTGCGGGCGCAGCTGGAGTGGCTGCGAAACCGGCCCGCGACGGGCTGACGGCGGCCTTGTTCCTTGAGATGTAGGACCCCAGGACGCAGAGCGTGAACGCACGGGACCAGATCTGCGATTCGGGATCCTCGACAAAGGCCTTCCAGACAGCGTTCACGCCGCGTGGGTCGAGCAGCCCGCAGGTCTTGAGGTCGGCGAGCGACGCCTCGCAGAACGAGCGGAGGCTCGTGGCCATCCACCGGCGGATCGGCAGGGTGAATCCGCGCTTCTTGAGCGACAGCAGCTCCGGCCTGAGGAACTCGGGGAAGGCCGAGCGGAGGAGCTGCTTGTCCGCGATGCCGCGCGGCATACGGATGTCCCCGGGAACGGCCATGATCGCGTCCATCAATCGCTTGTCGAAGAAGGGGACACGGATCTCGAGGCTGTGGGCCATGCCGCAGGCATCGGAATCGCGGAGCAGCATGTTGCCGGTGTAGTAGCGTGTTTCGAGGATCGAGACACCCGCGATGGGGTCGCGTTCATCGAGGGTGAGGTCCAGGAGGGCATCGGGGGGCATGAGCATGTCGCCCAGGCCCAGAAGATCAGGCTCGATGCCAAGGATCGCGAGCTGCGCGTTGGACAGCGTCCGGCGGCGCTGGAAATAGAGCTCCACGAGATGGCCGCGCGTGCGTGCGATCTCCACGAGTTTCTGGCGGTAGGCGTCGCTCTTTCCGACCGAAACGCCGCGTGCGATGAGGGTGCGCAGCGGCTTAGGAAGGTGCTTGACGCGTCGCATGATGCTCAGGAGACGCGGGACATCCTCGAAGGAAGAGTACCCGCAGAAAAGCTCGTCTCCGCCGAGGCCGGAGAGGGCGACCTTGAGCCCGGTCTCGCGCACCGCTTGCGAGACCACGTAGGTGTTCAGCCCGTCCATGGAGGGCTGATCCATCTGGTTGAGCCAGCGTCCGACGGCGGCGAGCGCATCGGGGGTGGTGATCTGGACATCCACGTGCGGCAGGCCGAAAGCCCGTGCCGTGGCGGAGGCCATGTCCGATTCGCTGAGTTCGGGTTCGTCGGAGAATCCGACGGTGTAGGCGCGGATCCCCTGCTGGTGCTTGCCCGCCAGCCCCGCGATGATGGTCGAATCGATGCCGCCGGAGAGGAAGACACCAACCTCGACATCCGCGATGAGGTGATCTCGCACCGCGTCATCAAGGATCGACCGCGTGCGATGCAGGGCGTCCTGGTAGGTGATCGACGGATCGACCTGAGGGGGCGACCAGAAGCGGCGCGGCGGGGCGGGCGGCAGGCTCAGCACTCCGTCGAGCTCGATCTCCTGCCAGCAGCCCGCCGGGAAAACCTTGACGTCGTCGAAGAACGTGTCGGGCTCCTGCACCGCGCCGTAGGCGAGCACGGTCGCGAGCCCGCGCGGGGAGATCGTCCGATCGACCAGCCCGGAGGCGAGGATCGATCGCACCTCGCTGGCGAAGCAGAAGGCGTTGCGGTTCCAAGAGTAGTAGAGGGGCTTGATGCCGGTGTGGTCGCGGCAAAGGATCATCCTGCGATCCTTGCGGCGGAAGAACGCGAAGGCGTACATCCCCTCGAACCGCGAGATGACCGAAGGGCCCCAGAGCGTGAGGGCGTGGAGCATGACCTCGGTGTCCGAGTGGCCGCGGAACACGACGCCCTCGCGCTCGAGTTCCCTGCGGAAGGTCATGTAGTTGTAGAGCTCGCCGTTGAAGACGATAAGGTCGCCCGTCTCCGGGTGGGCCATGGGCTGGTGACCCAGGGGCGAGAGATCGATGATCGAGAGACGGCGGTGACCGAAGCCCAGGCAGGCATCGCCGCCCTCGACGACGCGCTGTCCAGAGTCGTCCGGGCCGCGGTGGCACTGCGCCTCGGTCATTGCCCGGAGGGAGGACAGGACTATGTCTGGGGAGCGCGCGATGACTCCGGCGATGCCACACATCAGACACCTCGTTACGTCGCGCCGCAGGTCCCTCTTCCGGCCTCCTGCTGCGTTTTGGACAACCATCGCTCGCGTGCGGTCGGGCTTAGGCGGCCCGCGAGTCCTGACAAGATACGGCCAATCCGCCGGGATGGAAGGGATCGACTTGGAAACAGGTCCAGAAAAGCGGCGTGCCGCGGTTCTCAACTGGTTTTGGCCGGGGACCGTCGCGGGCGGATCCGGGCGCGCAAAGGCATTGGGGCGTTCGGGTTATGGCGCATCGCGGCGAAGGTTCGGATCGCCGTTATCGGATTGAGGTGAGTGAAGCCTTGCTGGCGGCTGGCGATGACTTCTGATGCTTCAGCGCGGCGCGCCCGGGGCCGCCTCGCCTTGGCTGTCCCGAACTGGAGGGGGGACCG
>JBIPMO010000117.1:0-8645 GCA_044369085.1 Phycisphaerales bacterium | reverse complement strand
CCCCTCGACCCCGCCGCCGCTCGCGACTGGCTCGCCGAGCTCGCTCGCCTCGGCTGGCAGCGCCGCACCGTCGCCCACGATTCCTACCTCATCAACCTCGCCTCCCCCGATGACTCGCCGGGCGGGCTGTGGGAAAAATCCATCGCCTCGATGCGCGAAGAGCTCGACCGCGCTGCCGCCCTCTCCATCCCCTTTCTCGTCAGCCATCCCGGCGCCCACATGATCAAGGAAGGCTCGCTCGATAGCGATGCCCGCATCGAGGCCGGCCTCGTCCGCATCGCCCGCGCCTACAAGAAACTCCTCCGCGACACGCGCGGCTACGCCGTCACCATCTGCCTCGAAAACACCGCGGGCGGGGGCACCACCCTCGGGGTCCGCTTCGAGCACCTCGCTCGCCTCCGCGAACTCATCCTCAGCGAAGCCGGCCCGGATGCCGACCTCCCGAAAGACGCCGCCACCGACACACACCCGCACACCAAAGGTGCCCGCATCGGCTTCTGCCTCGACACATGCCACGCCCTCGCCGCGGGCTACGACATCTCCGCCACCGACCCCGCCGCAGGCAAGAAGCGCACCCAGCCCCAGAGCCGTGCCCTCGCCGCCGCCATGCTCGACCACTTCGATGCGACCTGCGGGCTCGCCAACCTCCGCGTCCTGCACCTCAACGACTCGCTCGGCAAGCACAACAGCCGCATCGACCGCCACGCCCACATCGGCCAAGGCCACGTCGCCCCCGGCGCCTTCGGCGCCATCATCAGCGACCCGCGCCTCGAGCACGCGCCCAAGATCCTCGAAACCCCCAAGGAAGATGACCCCAAGGGCATCCCCATGGACACCATCAACCTCCGCACTCTCCGCAAGCTCGCCGCATCGGCGAGCAAGGACCCATCGCCGAAAGCGGAGACAAAGCAAGCCGCAGCGCGCAGAAAGTAGCACCGATCCCCGCCCACCATCGCGCGTTGTCTTCATGCTTCCGCCCGTCAGGGCGCGCGATGGTTGCCAGGGGCCGCGAGTCCTCGAGCGTGCCCCTGGTGCATGATGACTTCATCTTTCGCCCGGCAGGGCGAACGGAAGCCTGTCGCGGATGCGCGTGATCGGAGCTTCCGTTTCATGTTCCATCATCCCCTCCGCGTCCTCTGCGCCTCTGCGGCGAACACTGTCTCGCATCGCTTCAAAACGGCACAGCGCTCTCGCACCGCACCCGCTCGCCCGTCTCCGGATCGCTGAACTCCAGCATCGCCGCGTGCAGCATCAGCCGCGGAGCCGCCGACATCTCTCCCCGCTCAGACTCGGGCCACGGCCCGCGATACCCGCTGCCATAGAGCACATCCCCCTGAATGCACCGCCCAAGCCCTCCCCACGACTGCGGCAGCGCTGCGTGCACACGGAGCTGATGCGCCCGCCCCGTCACCGGCTCGAGCACCACCCGCGTCCGATCGATCTCGCGCGACACCACCCGCCACCGCGTCACCGCCCGCCGCCCGTGCAGCGAGCACATCACCTGCCACGGCCGATGATCCGGATCCAGCCGGATCGGCACATCAATCTCCCCCGATTCCCCCGATGGATGCGCCAGATCCCCTTCCAGCAGAGCCACATACCGCTTGTCCGTCCGCCGCTCCTCGAACTGCTTCGACAGCGCCCGCTGCGCATCGGCCGTCAGCCCCAGCACCAGCAGCCCCGATGTATCCATATCCAGCCGATGCACCACGAGCGGCCCCGTCGCCCGCGGAAACATCGCCGCCACCCGCGCGGGCACGCAATCCTTCTTGTGCGGCTCATCCCCCTTGCCGGGCACGCTGAGCAGCCCGGCGGGCTTGTCGATGACGACCCACGATGCGCCCTCACGGACGATCCTCAGCTTGCGCGGCTCGGTCGGCACAGGCTCCAATTGCTCACGCTCCTGATCGCCCCGCATCATCGAGGCACAATGCACAAGGAAGATCGGAGCAGAACGACATCCTGCCGATGCTCGCCATCGATCATGCCCGCACACAGGACGGAACTCACATAGCGTGTGGGCAGGTTCGCCGCTCCATCCAGATACACCACCACTCCGGGTCGATCGAGTTCAAACTCTCCGTCCCTGGGTAATGGAAGCCCGTGGCTCTTCCCCACAAACACCACCCACTCGCCCTTGTTTTTCGTCTCAAGAGCGTCCGCCGCTCCCGGGTTAATGACTTTCGCCAGTCCGGAGCTATTGAGAGATAGCACTTCTCGCATCACGGCGCGCATGCGAGGCAGCGTCTCAACCCCGCCGCGGCTCGAAGGATCGACCTTCGCAGCCTCCATGGCCACGCCCTTAAGAAGCATCGTGAGCCGTTCGACGGGCGCGTAGCCCGTGGCCTCGCACGCCTCGCAGTCGACCTTCACCTTCTCGACGATGCGCCGCTTGAACGTTTTGCCCTTCTCCTCTCCCTTCGTTCGTTCTCGCTCGACCTGCCTCGTCCCATCGCACGACCTGCATTTGTAAGCGCTCCTCAGCCGATCGACAGCAGCCACGAGGCGCGCGGCGGCATCTGGGTCGTACGAAGATTTCGTCGGGTCGCTCGTCTCCGGCGCACCACCAGGCAGCGCATCTGACTGCCCGGTCAGCGTCCCGACTACCGCGATCACCCCGAGCAAGAACGCGGCTATTCTCGCAACATCTCGCATGAAAAGAGTCTAACAGGCGATGCGCCCATGACCGCTACACTGGCCCGCAACCACCGCAGGACCCACCCCATGCCCACCCCCCTCACCCACCCCTTCCACCTCCGAGCCCACGGCATCCTCGATGGCCTCCGCCAGCGCGGCGAGCTCAAGCACCTCCAGACCATCGATGGACCCATGGATGCCACCGTCCGCATCAAGGGCCCCGATGGACTCGCTCGCGAGGTCCTGTGCTTCTGCTCCAACAACTACCTCGGCCTCGCCAACCACCCCGAGGTCATCGAGGCGGGCATCAAGGGCCTCCGCGATTACGGCGCCGGCACCGCGAGCGTCCGCTTCATCTGCGGCACCTTCACACCGCACCACCAGATCGAAGAACGCATCGCTCGCTTCCTCGGCGTCGAGGCCGCCTACACCTTCGTCAGCGCCTGGACCGCCAACGAGGCCGTCTTCCCCACCCTCGCCGAGCCGCAGGATGCCATCATCTCCGATGCCCTCAACCACGCCTGCATCATCGATGGCATCCGCCTCGCCAGCGTCATCAAGAAGGGTGTGAACCGCTTCGTCTACAAGAACAACGACCTCGCCGACCTCGAAGCCAAACTCGCCGAGGCCGCCGCCATCACCAAGCCCGCGAGCGGCATCATCTGGGTCATCACCGATGGTGTCTTCTCCATGGAAGGCTCCATCGCCGACCTCCCGAAGATGCGCGCCCTGTGCGACCGTTACAACGCCCTGCTCGTCGTCGACGACTCCCACGGCACCGGCGTCATGGGACGAACCGGCCGAGGCACGCACGAGCACCACAACATGCCCGGCGACTCGATCGACCTTTACACAGGCACGCTCGGCAAAGCCCTGGGCGGCGGGGCCGGCGGCTACATCGCCGGCTCGCGTGCCATGATCGACCTCATCATCCAGCGCGGCCGCCCGACACTCTTCTCAAACGCCCTCCCCGTCACCGTCGCCCTGAGCGCCGACAAAGCCATCGAAATACTCGACCGCGAGCCGCAGCGCGTCCAGAAACTCCGCGACAACGTCGCCCACGCCCGCCAGGCCATCAAAGCCGCGGGCTTCGATGTCCTGGATTCCCCCACCGCCATCTGCCCCATCATCGTCCACGAAACCGCCCGAGCCATCGCCATGTCCAAGCGCCTCCTCGAGCTCGGCGTCTACGTCATCGGCTTCGGCTACCCCGTCGTCCCCGAAGGCCACGCCCGCCTCCGAGTCCAGATCTCCGCCGCCCACACCCCCGAGCACATCGATGCCCTCATCGATGCGCTCAAGAAGATCTGAAACCGGCGAAGCCCACTTCTGTGGCTCGTCTGCGCCCCTCAGAATGAGTAGGGATCTGTACCCCGAGGCACCAGCATGGAATTGTCAGTGTTGGCACGAATGCCGAGGATGCCCTGCAGAATGAACGCGGCAAAGCCAAGTAACAGACTCACGCCGAGCACCGCGACGATGCACGAGGCCGCAACCGTGCGCCTTCGGCTGGAGTGAAAAACGGCCGTCTTTCCGCGCACACAGACCACGAGCCCCGAGATCGCGCCAATCACCAATATCATGGCAAAGCAGGCAGCGCACCCGGCGAAAGAAACAAACGATATCCACCAGAACACCACAAAGGCCGGCTCGATCTCGATGGCCACCACGAGTCCGCGAGAGCGTCTCCCTAAAGTGAACCAGTGCCCACAGTCGAAGTCCCAGGCATAGGGCGCTCCTGGAACAATCGCGACGCACACCACAACAGCGGCCATGAAGAACATCATGATCAGAAACACGATCAAGCCTGGGTTCGACCGCCAAACCTCCTCGTATCGCCCGGGCTTTGGGTTTGGTGACAGCATGACGGAGATCTCGGCCAATCTTCACCAAAGCAAGATCAGTCCCGCAACTTCATCGCTACGAGAATAGCAGCCCTCGCCATCAAGCCGCATGCCGCGCCCGACCGCTAACCCCCCTCACTCAACCGCACGCGCCTCGAACCCCCCCACCCCAAACCACGGGTGAAACACCCGCCGCCCATCCGCCCGTCGCAGTTCGCTCTGAATCACATCGAGCGGCACCTCCTCCCGCACCGCTCGCAGCACCCGATCGCGATGGGCAACCCCCGCCGCCCCCGGCGCATCGTTCCACCAAGGCGCAAACCCGTGATTCATGCACACGGGCACACCAAACACCCGCGCCAGCGTCGGCAGCTTGTACTCCAGGAACCCCGCCAGCGGATGCCCCGCCGCCACGTACCGCTCCAGAAACGCTCGCGGCAGGCACGCCACCACAAACAAGCACGCAAACAACTCCCTCGCATATCCAAACCGCCCCGCAAGCAGCTCGCGAAACGCCCGCATGTCATCCCGCACGGCACGAACAGCAGCCTCCGCCCCCGGGCACGGCCGCACCCCCGCCCACGGCCACCACGCCTCCACCTCGCGCAGCGGCCTGAACCCCGACAGCAGCACCTTCCCCTCCTTCAGCCCGGTGAACAACTCCCCGAGCGGAGCCATCACCAGCATGTCCCACTGCATGATGAACACCGTCTCCCACACCAGGTGCCGCCCGCGCTGCGCGTACCAGTCCGCGATCAACTGATCCCCATGCCGCCACTTCCACCCCGAGCTGCGAGCGAACGGGTAGCAGTAAAAATCATCAACAAACTCCCCCACCGCCGCCCGTGCAGCCCCCGCCTCCCCGACCGGCCCGCCATACAGCGCAAACACCCGAGCCCCGGGATCAAACCCCCGAAGCCGCCGCAACCGCTCGCGGCAGACCTCAAAGTCCCTGTAAAACCAGAACAGAACGGCGGGGGTCATGGTGTCACGCGCGAGCCCATCCGAACGTGCGCCGCCGATGACCACCGCGGGCCATCGGCGACGCACGAGCATAACTCACGCAAGCACATGCTCACACGCCTTCCATGTCAAGCGATCACTGACACACGGCCCCGAAGTTCGCCAGAATCGCGGTGATGTCCGCGAAACTGACGCTCCGGTCACCGTTGGCATCGCCCGGCGTGAGCACGCCGACCGGGTATGACTGGTTGAAGTTGGCGAGCGTCGCGGTGATGTCCGCGAACGACACCGACCCGCTGCGGTCGCAATCGCCCACGCAGGCGGGCGGCAGCGGCGGCGCATCCACCCACGTCAGCGAAGCAAAGTTGACCGGGATCAGCCGCGTATCCACCGCCACGTTCGGGTCCGTCGCCCGGAAGGTCTGCACCACGACCGTCGCATCGCCCGTTCCAATCAGCCCGATCGGCTGGAGATCAAACGGGCCCGTGACGAACTCTCCGCCGCGCACCGAGGTCGTCGATACGCACTCCGCCGTCGGGTTCAGCCCGGTCAGGTTGATGTTGATCGCCGCGTACTGGTTCACCGCCCGCCCGGGCCCGCCCGCGCGGATCGCGAACACCCGTGTCTGATACGAACCCGCCACGAAGGGATCCGCCGCGGGGTAGTACCCCATCACCAGCCGAGTATCGGGCCCGCCCGTGCTGCTCGGGATCGCCGCACCGAGCGGGATCGCCCGATCAAACGCCGGCGCATACCCGGTGCCAACCCCGCCCGTCGGATTGACCGCCAGCGCGGTGAACAGCGTGTCACACCCCACCACCGCCGGAAAAATCGATAACTGATCGCACGTCGCGTTGCACCACCCAGCCAGGTACCGCACCGACCCATCGGGCCGGCAACACAGGCACAGGTAAATGAAGTTCAACGCGCTCGCCGGGCTGGTCACAGCCCCAAGGCACAAAGCGGCCACCACCGCCGAGAGCAGGCTCCGGCGAACGACACGGGCATCACGATTCAGCATGGCGGGTCCTTTCAAAGCCCCCCGCAACCGACACTTCGGCACATCAAGGCTTACCACTCCGCTGCCCGACCTTGCACCAACTCCAGAACTTCCTTGAAGTTCGCCAAAATCAGCGCGGATGGATCCCAAACCACCGACCCAAGCGCCATCGAGGCTGCGCCGGGAACAGGGCTATCAGGCATCTACTCTGAAATGCGTAGGCGACCGGCCGCCCCATCTCACCGATCCAGCTCCGCCGCCACAATGTTCAGCGACCCCAGGATCGCCACGATGTCCCCGAGCATGTGGCCCTCGGTCAGCTTCGCCATCACCGAGTAGTTGATGAAGCTCGGCGGCCGCGTCTTCACGCGCCACGGCCTTGGCCCGCCATCGGCGATGATGAAGTACCCCAGCTCCCCGTTGGCCGTCTCGTGCGCCCCATACGCCTCGGCGATCGGCGCTTTCCATCCGCGGTTGCTCATGATGAGCTCGAAGTGCTGGATCAGCCCCTCGATCGACCCGTAGACCTCGCTCTTCTTGGGCTTCACGAACTTGCCATCCGCGAAGGTGTCGATCGGGCCCGCCGGGATGTTGTCGATGAGCTGCCGGATGATGTGCGCTGACTGCTTCAACTCCTCGAGCCGCACCTGGAACCGCGCGTACGAGCATCCATCCGTGTGCACCGGCACCTTGAAGTCAACCGCCTTGGCCCCCTGCCCGTCCCAGTTGTCGGCGTAACACAGGTAGGGCTCATCCTTCCGCAGGTCGCGCTCCACGCCGCTCGCCCGCGCGATCGGGCCGGTCAGACTCCACGCGATCGCATCTTCCTTCGAGATCTGCCCGATCCCCGCCGCCCGGTCGATGAAGATCCGGTTCCGCAGCACCAGCCCCTCAAGATCCTCGAGCGCCTTGGGCAGGTCATCGACGACGAAGCGCTTCACCAGCGTCTTGAACATCTCCTCATCGGGCAGGTCCTGCATCGCCCCGCCGACGCGCGTCCAGTCCGGATGGAACCGCTGCCCGCTGATGAAGTCGCAGATGTCGTAGATCCGCTCGCGCGGGTTGAACCCGTACAGAAAGCCCGTCAGCGCCCCCAGGTCCAGTGCCGCCGCCGCCACGCACAACAGGTGGTCCTGGCACCGAGCGATCTCCGCCATGATCGTCCGCAGCACCTTGCACCGCGGCGTGATGTCGATCCCGAAAAGCTTCTCCACCGCGTGGTGCCAGCAGATGTCGTTGGCGATCGGCGACAGGTAGTTCATCCGCGACACGATCGTCACGTACTGGTTGTAATCCAGGTGCTCGCCGAGCTTCTCGAACCCCGAGTGCAGGTACCCGATGTGCGGCGTCGCCCGAGCGATCCGCTCGCCATCGAGCTCGATCACCAGCCGCAGCGTCGTGTGCGTCGCCGGGTGCTGCGGGCCGAAGTTCAGCGTCCACCGGTCGCCCGTATCAACGTGCCCCTTGAGGTACTCGACATTCTCGATGTCGACATCAAAGCCATCAGAGGGTCGCAGTGTGAAGGTCATGCGGGGGCCTTTCCAGGGACAACGAACAGATCTCGAACCGATCGCTGAATCAGAGGTCAGGAGTATAGATCCCCCCGCGCTCCCCCACGAAGCCCACGGATCCCAATCCCTGGGCCCGCCGCTAACTCCGTATCCCACCGCCGCGCCGCACCGCGCGCCAAGCCTCAATCACAAACACCACCGCCAGCCCCAGCAGCGCCACCGCCGCCACCGCGTTGATCACCGTCGGGTTCAGGTCGCCCCCGGGCGTCCGCAGCACCCCACCCACCAGATCACGCACCCCCACGAACACCTGAATCCCCAGAGCCCACACGGTGATCGTCATCACGAACACCATCGGCACCGCCACGAACCACGAGCGCTTCCCGCTCTTGCGCAGCCACACCGTGATCCCGAGCAACGTCAGCGCGGCCAGCAACTGATTGGATGTCCCAAAGAGCGTCCAGAAAAGTCGGTACGCCGCCGGGTCCGCCGTCAGCAACAGCGCCAGCGGCACCCCCGCCGTCAGCCCCGCCGCGATCAACTGCACCCCGCGGTGCGCATCCGCCACGCCCCCCGGCTCCTCTTCGCCAGAGTGCCGCCCGCGGGCGCTCGTGAACAACTCTGTCAGCAGGTACCGCCCCAGCCGCGTCGAGATGTCGAGCGTATCGAACACGAACGTGCTGAACGCCA
>JBIPMO010000116.1:0-8788 GCA_044369085.1 Phycisphaerales bacterium | reverse complement strand
CTCGCATCGACCGGCTTCCACGACCATGTGGTATTCGATCCATCGACCATCCGCACCGGGACGGGCGGCTACTACGGTGTGTACACGCCTTTCAAGAAAGCCTTCATCAAGCGTGCCGAAGCCGACGGGTTCGAGGTCCTGCCGATGCCGCGCAGGCAGCCGGAAATACCCTGCGAGCCTTCGCCCGTTCCTGCGACCGTGCCGGGGTTCGAGTCAAGGGTCGATCCGGCCCACTGGCCCGCGGGCGAGCGTTTCGCGCTCGACCATCTCGCGAGGTTCTGCGAGCACCGAATCGCGGCGTACAAGGAAGCACGCGACACGCCCGCCATCGACGGGACCAGCCGCCTGTCGGCGTACCTCAACTCCGGCGTTGTTTCGCCGCGGCAGTGCATCGCGCGGGCCATGGAAGCCAACGCGGCTCGCCTCGACGACACGAAGGGTGGCAGCCCGGGCCCGGCCCACTGGATCTCGGAGGTGATCTGGCGCGAGTTCTATCAGCACGTGATCCACGGGCACCCGCGCATCTGCATGGGCCGCGCCTTCCGTCCGGCCACGGACCGGATCGTCTGGGATGACAACCCCGGGTTCTTCGAGCGCTGGTGCCAGGGACGGACCGGTGTGCCAATCGTCGACGCCGCGATGCGCCAGCTCGCCGAGCTCGGCTGGATGCACAACCGCCTGCGCATGATCGTCGCGATGTACCTCTCCAAGGACCTGTTCCTCAACTGGCGCCTGGGCGAGAAGTTCTTCATGCAGCGGCTGATCGATGGCGACCTCGGCTCGAACAATGGGGGCTGGCAATGGTCGGCCTCGACGGGCACCGATTCCGCGCCGTACTTCCGCATCTTCAACCCCGCGAGCCAGTCCGAGCGCTGCGATCCCGATGGAGCGTTCATCCGCCGATGGGTGCCCGAACTCGCGGGCGTGCAGGGCGAGGCGATCCACGACCCTTCGCGGCTGCCCGGGCTGCTGCGCGGCAAGCTTGACTATCCCGAGCCGCTCGTCGATCGCACCAAGACCAAGGACCGCGTGATCGCGGCGTTCCGCGGGCTCGACGAGCGGGTGCAGGACGCGTGAATCCGGGCCCCGGACGCAGCGAACGATCGCTCGCCCGCATCAGGCTATGATCCCCTCCCTCTCAGGGTGTAGCTCAGTTTGGTAGAGCGCGGGGTTTGGGTCCTCGAGGCCGCAGGTTCGAATCCTGTCACCCTGATTTCCGTTTCGCAAGGGTCCTCGGACTTTTGGTCTGAGATCCAGATTCGCGTATTTCCCGCGAGAATCGCGACCATTTTCGCCCCGCGGCACGCGAACGTGCCCGGAAGATGTCGGGTGTGGCGCGATTCCGGAGCGAAAGTCTCAAACGCCAACATCTCGATTGTCCGGGCGCGATGTCGCCTGCGGGCGTCAGTGGGATTCATTGGCCCGCAGAGCCGCGGCCTGCCGTTGCCAGTCCAGGTGGCTCGCGACCGCTCGGAGCCGTTTGACGGTCATGCGGGGCGGCAACGTGCCTTCGAGGGCCGCCCGCAGGATCGCGGGGCCGAGTTGGGTGAGGGGCAACACGTACTTGAGTGTTGTGTGCGACACGCCCAGTCGCCGAGCGACCTCGGCGGAGTCCTGCCCGTCATCGGCGATGGCCCGCAGCGCGGTGTACGCCAGCCCGATGGCCCGGACGATCGTCGGGCTTGGCTCGGGGGTTCCCGCATCGCCTTGGTGAGCGAGCAGGTCCTGGCCATTGGGCGCGAGCAGCATGCGCCGGCCATCGAGCCGCTTGATCTGGACCCCCAGCGTGAGAGTGACCACATCGTCCGTTGCTTCGACGGCAGGGGAGTAGTGGCACGCGGGCACTCGCGCTCGCCCGCGTGTTTCCATCGCCGGCTCGCACGCGGTCACGGCGGTGTATCAAACTCAATCGTGATCCGCCCATCGGCGATGACCCATCGTCTCTGGCGGAGGTGTGTCTGGACGGCGACGGCGACGGCGAGCTGGCCGTGATCGCGACGGTGAGCGGCTCGCGCGTGGTGCGTGTGCTGCGCAACGACACGACGGTGCAGGGGGAGTTCACCTTTTCGCTCGACAACAACATCACCAGCGGCGGGGCAAGCCCGGTGCTGCTGCTCGCCGCCGATGTGGACCTGGTCGGGCCGATCTTGCGCGAGGACCTGGTCGTGCTGAACGACCAGACCCTGCTGGCCCGCGGCGTGGTGCAGCCCGCGCGGAGCAACGTGGTGCTCGCCACCGCCCCGCCCTGCCCGGGCGACGCCGACGACAGCGGGTCAGTGAACTTCGCCGACATCACGAGCGTCCTGGCCAACTTCGGCGCCGTGTACGGCGCTTCGCCGGTCACCGGTCCCGGCGACGCCGACCGCAGCGGCTCCGTCACCTTCGCCGACATCACCACGGTGCTCGCGAACTTCGGCACCGTGTGCATGTAACTATTGGTGCCGTACATTTCGTCCCCAAAGCGCTCTGGGCAGCCTGGCCCCCCGGGAGTTCGCTGTTTCATCCGGCCAGACGCGACTGGCCGGATGAAGCAGAAAACCTCACCATGCGCTGGCACTGAATCGGGGACAAACGCACGGCGCGTACACTCACCAAATGGGCCCGGAGATTTCGATCATCACGACCATTTACAATCGCGCCAGCTTTCTGGAGGCGGCTGTCCGCAGTGTGCGCACGCAGACGTTCACTGACTTCGAACACATCCTCTACGACGACGGCTCGACCGACGGCTCGCTCGAACTTTCTCGAACGCTCGCACGTGACGATCCTCGGATCCGCGTCGTTGCTGCTCCGCACGGCGGTGTCGTCCGGGCTCTCAAAAAAGCCCATACGTACGCGCGGGGCCGTTTCATCGGCTGGCTCGACAGCGACGATCTGCTTGTCGACACCGCCCTGCATGAAACTCGGCGCGCGCTGGTCGCGTCGCCTAGCACGGGTCTGGTGTTCACCGATCACGTGCTGATCGACGAGCACTCCCGGATCGTACCGGAGAAGCCGAGACCGCCGCGTGCTTTCACGCCCGATCAACTGCTGACCGAGTTCATGACGTTTCACTTTCGGCTCTTCAGGCGTGAAGTCTTCGAAGCATGCGGCGGGATCGACGAGACGTTCACCGCGGCCCCCGATTACGACTTTTGTCTTCGGGCTTCTGAAGTCGCCGAGTTTCTCCATCTTCCCGTCCCGCTCTACTGTTACCGAACCCACCCGTTGAGCATTTCCTCTTCGAGAAGGGATGAACAGATCGAGAACTCGCGCCGTGCGGTCGAGCGAGCGATGGAGCGAAGGGGTCTTGCCGAGCGATTCAGGCTTGACGTCGATGAACGCGGCGGCTTTTCATTGAAAAGTCGCGATTAATCGATGAGACGTGCTTGCTCATGACATCAGAGTGGGGCACTGTATCGTGTGGATGAGGGTGACCCCAACAAGCGGAGTATGACCAGATGGCCAGCCGATCAATGAGGACGTTACGCCGTGCGATGATGGTGTCTGTCGCGGCAGGCTTGGCCGCGCCCCTAGCCGCCCAGCCGGAGAGGTTCGAGATTCTGGGCGACGCGGGCAACGCCTCCGCTTTTCCGCGCGATATCTCGGGCAACGGTTCCGTCGTCGCTGGCGACTTCGCGCAGACGCAGTTCAGCACGGCCATCGCAGGGCGCTGGGTCTGGCCGGGGCCATCAATCCAATCGATCGGCTTGTTCAACAATCAAGGGACCAGCGTTGACGTGCTCACGCGCGACGGGTTGACGATCTTCGGCGGGAGCGCCGCGGGAGCATTCCGCTGGACAGCGCCCGGGCCGATCGTCGCCGATCCGTTCGGTCGAACCGTTGACATCACGCCTGACGGAGCTGTCCGCATCGTTTCGAACAAGCGCCAGGACGGAGGCGGTGCGCCGGTCGATCTTGATGTGCCCTCGGGCTATGAGACGGCAAGCCTTCGCTCGATCGACGCCTCAGGAACGGTCATTGTTGGTGACGGTATCCGCGTCGAGCCCGGTGGCGGGTACCGCGCCCGTGGAGACGAAGAGTTCCGCGAGGCGGCACGCTGGACCGAGTCGAGTGGCTGGCAGAACCTCGGCTTCCTGCCGGGCGACGGATTTTCTGAGGCTCTTGCTGTTTCGGATGATGGGCTCGTCGTTGTCGGGACGTCTCGCGCCGCGTCCGGTGCGGTGCCTCGCACCTTCCGTCTCGCCCTGCCGGGCCAGATGACCGACCTGGGGACGCTGCCCGGTCTCGAGGGTTTCGGGGTCGAACCGCGGGGAATGTCCGCCTCGGGCGATGTGGTCGTCGGAGTCATCAACTCATCGCCCAATCGAGCCTTCGTCTGGACGCAGCAGGACGGCATGCGCGATCTGGAAGCCCTCATGCGAACCAACGGGCAGAACCTCGATCAGTGGCAGATCATCAACGTCGAGGCGCTCTCCGCCGATGGGCAGTATGTTGTTGGATCGGTCTCCACCCTCTCGGGTGAGTTTGAGAGCTTCATTGCGCCGATCTTCGCCGCGTGCGAACCCCCGGCGATCCCCGCGGCCGACGAGTACAGCACGCTCCTCTCGCTCGGTCAGGCCCTCCCGTCAGAAGCGGGCGCTCCGACCGTCACCGCGCTGCCCACGGCCACGCCGCCGCACATCGCACGCGGCGGTGCGTTCGGGTCCGCGCCGACCCTCTCGAATTCCGTGCAGGGGTACTTCGTTGGCCAGCCCGGGGCAGATCCGCTGGCGCTCGTGCGCGCCGGTCAGCCCGCCATGCCCGGAGGGCAGACGATCTTCGGATTCTCGAGTGCCGTCACGAAGCAGGGGGGGAGCACGGCCTTCTTCGCGTCGCTCTCTCAGTCCATCCCGGTCACATTGAGCATCTGGAGCGGCACGCCGGGCAACATCGGGCGGATCGTTTCGGTGGGCGACACGATCTTCAGCCAGACGGTACAAGGATTCGAGAGCACGATCCTTCACAACAACAACGGACGGACCGCGTTCTTCGCGTTTCTTTCCGGCAACTTGATTCAGCCGATCGTCGGTGCTCCGGGCAATGTGATCTCGAACTCTCTCTCCGCGGCGTCCGTCGCGGCTTTCCCTGCCGGCACTTCGTTCATCAACCCCCGTCTGAGCGCCTTCAACGACGCGGACCAGATCGCTGTGAGTTTGCGTGCCTTGAGCGCCTCAATCCCTTCGTCCACGGATGAGTGCATCATGGTGTTCACGATCGGCCAGAACACCAACCAGGTGCGCGCACGCGAGGGATCGCAGGCTCCGGATCGTGCTGCGGGGGTTCTGATCGGGGAACTCACGGGCGCCGCGGTCTCGATGAACAACCTCGGGCGGATCGCCTTCCGCGCGACGCTGTCGAGCGGGCAGAACGCTGTCTTCGCCGAGACAAGCTCCGGGCTGCGAACGCTCCTGGCATCGGGAGACGCTGCCCCCGGCGAAGATCTGGGCGTGACCGTGCTCCAGTTCAAGAATCCGATCATCAACGACGAGGAGCGTGTCGTCTTCGCCGCCCGGTTACTGCGGCCGAACGGCGACGCCTTCTGGGTGGTCTACTCGTACTTGAACGCCGGGACACCGACCACGCTGTTGCGCGCAGATGGTGTCGCGCCAGGTCTCGATGCGTGCGCGGAGTTCAGCGAAGTGAGCAACGGGTATGCGCTCAACATCCACGGGCAGGTGTTGATTCCCGCCCGCTTGCTCACCGGTGGTGGGGCGTTCAGTCGAGATGTTCTGTACCTGCACGACCCGGTTCGCGGGAACCTTCTGATCTCCGGCCCTGATCAGTCGATCACCGTCTCAGGCAAGAGCCGCATCATCAGCAGTTGCGATCCTGTCGCGGCTGCCTTGCCCGCATCAACGTGCGACGGCAAGCCGGTCGCGCTTAACGACGACGGTGATGTTCTCTTCCGGGCGACCTTCATCGACCAGTCGCAGGCGTACGTTCGCGCTCGGGTCACACCGCCCGCGCCACCGCCTTGCCTTGGTGATGCGGATGGGAACGGCTCCGTCACGTTCCTGGACATTACGACCGTGCTCGCCAACTTCGGCACGGTGTACGGCGCGCCGCCCGTCACCGGCCCCGGTGACGCCGACCGCAGCGGTTCGGTGGCATTTCTCGACCTCACAACGGTCCTCGCGAACTTCGGCAACACGTGTCAGTGACGGGCAGCGCAACTCGGCAAGGCGTACGGGCGCGCCTCCGATCTGGACGTTCACGCGGCCACCTCAGCCGGCGACCTAGCGGGCTGCACCTTGCTCGCTGGCCCTGCAGCGAAACGGCCCGGCGCGATGCGCCTGAAACGCGACGCGGCCCACTTCCGCTTGATCTCATGGGTCATAGCCGCGTAGAGCGTTGCGGCGGGCGTCTTGCTCGGCCGCGTCGGCGAACCCGATGAGATCGCCAAAGCCGCCGTCTTCCTCGAGTCCGATGACAGCAGCTTCGTGACGGGCATCGAACTGTTCGTCGACGGCGGGATGGCCCAGGTCTGACCTCGTGCTCAGGCGAAGTGGGGCGACTGTCCAGCCATGAGCCAAACAATATGGTCCCAGATACACCCTGAAAGAAAGGACAAGGCAATGCCGGAATCCAGTCGCACTGCTACATTCAGCCGCCGCGATGTGATCGCGGTCGGTGCCGGACTGGCCGCCACCGCTCTGGCCGCGACCGCACACTCGGCGACCGATCGTCCCGAGCCGGTAGGCCCCTCACACCCAGGAGCACCGGCCATGCAGTTCATCACAGCAAAGGATGGCACTCAGATCCACTTCAAGGACTGGGGCCCCAGGACAGCCCAGCCGCTCGTCTTCCATCACGGCTGGCCACTCAGCGCCGATGACTGGGACACCCAGATGCTCTACTTCCTCCAGCAGGGATACCGCGTCATCGCGCACGATCGGCGCGGCCACGGGCGATCCAGCCAGGTCAGCGACGGGCACGACATGGACCACTACGCCGCGGACACCGCCGAGCTCGTTGAACACCTCGACCTTCGCAACGCCGTCCACATCGGCCAATCCACCGGCGGCGGGCAGGCGACACGCTACGCCGCCAGGCACGGCAACGGACGCGTCGCCAAGCTCGTGCTCATCGGCGCTGTGCCGCCGATCATGGTCAAAACCCAGGCCAATCCCGGTGGCTTACCCATCGAGGTCTTCGATGGTCTGCGCCAGCAGCTCGCCGCCAATCGATCCCAGTTCTATCGCGATCTCCCCAGCGGGCCGTTCTACGGCTTCAATCGCCCGGGTGCCAGCCCGTCCGAGGCAATCATCCAGAACTGGTGGCGACAGGGCATGATGGGGAGCGCCAAGGCGCACTACGAGGGCATCCGAGCCTTCTCCGAGACCGATTTCACGGAGGACCTGAAGGCGATCAACGTGCCGACTCTGGTCATGCACGGCGATGATGACCAGATCGTGCCCATCGCCGATTCCGCGCTGCTCTCCGTCAAGCTGCTTCGGCACGGCACGTTGAAGGTCTACGAGAAGTTCCCCCACGGCATGTGCACCACCCACGCCGAAGTGATCAACCCTGACCTGCTCGCGTTCATCAAGGGCTGAACGACGAGCGATCACGCGCTCGCGGGCATCCTTCGGCCCGCTCCACCAGCCACTCGCGCTCCCGCTATTCACCGGATGACTTGCCTGCGCGGGTCAACGACTTCCCTACCGCGGACACGCCGGCCCCAGCGATCGCGATCGCCCAAGCGTCAGCGCCGAGCATGGCATTTGGCATGGGACGCCGACCGCCCCTTCCACCACAGCAGCGCGCTCATTCGCGCACTTCGATCGTGATGCCAAGCTTGCGACGGAGCAGCTCGGCATCGATCGTGAGCTGCGTGCGGGCCTCGGGCGTCATGCGCTCAAGGTTGTTCAGGATCATCGACATCCGCTGGTTCGGAGCCAGTTTCGCGCGGTTGCGGATCAAGAAATCCCAGTAAAAGACCGTGAACGGGCAGGCCGAGGTGCCACTGCGCTCGCTGGGGTCGTAGCGGCAGGTCGTGCAGTAGTTGCTCATCCGCTCGATGTACTTCCCGCTGGCAGCGTAGGGCTTGGTGCCCACCAGGCCGGTGACACCCTTGGGCGCGTTACTGCGCCGATCGGCGTGCATGACCATGCCAAGCGCGTTGGGAAGCGTGACCCAGTCCACACCGTCGATGAACATTCCCAGGTACCAGTCGCTCACGGCCCGAGGGTGCACACCGCTGATGAGCGCAAAGTTGCCGGTGACCATCAGGCGCTGGATGTGGTGGCCGAAACCCGAATCGAGCACTTGGCCGATGCAGGCCTTCATGCAGGCCATATCGGTGTCGCCGGTCCAGTAAAGGGGCGGCAGCTCACCGTGCTGGTCGAGCCCGTTGCGATCGGCGTACGTCGGGCCCTCGAGCCAGTAGACGCCGCGGATGAACTCGCGCCAGCCGATGATCTGCCGCACGAACGCCTCGACCGACTGAAGCGGCGCATCCCCCGCGCGGTACGCCGCGATGGCCCGCTCGCAGCACTCGCGCGGGTTGAGCAGCTTCAGATTGAGCGAGCTGGAGAGGGTGGAGTGGTAGAGCGTCGGCTCGCTGCTCCACATCGCGTCCTCAAAGGGACCGAATTGTGACAGGCGGTGCGTGATGAAGTCGTCAAGCGCTTCCAGGGCCTGGGCCCGCGTGACGGGCCAGTCAAACGATTCGATGCTGCCGGGCAGGTCGGGGAGCACTCGGCCGATCGCGGCGATGACAGCGCGAGTGATCTCATCGGGCTTGAAGCGCAGCGGCGGACGCGGCCGCGGGCTTGGGCCCTGCTTGCCGAACGGCAGACGGTTT
>JBIPMO010000156.1:0-7184 GCA_044369085.1 Phycisphaerales bacterium | reverse complement strand
CCGATTTCCCTAACGCACCCGAGCTCGACCTCGATCAGGTCCTGAACCAGGCCGGGCAGCAGGGCGGCGGCGGAGGTGGAGGATCGGTCTTCGGCGATACCGAGGACGGCCCGCTGAGCACGCGTTCCGAGAAGGAACTCGCCGATGAGCTCATCACCATCATCACCGAGAACGTCGAGACCACCCAGTGGCAGGACAACGGCGGTGATGGCGCAACCATCCGCTTCTACAACGGCGCGCTGATCGTCCGCGGGCCGGACTACATCCATCGCCAGCTCGGTGCGTACCCGTTCGATGTAAAGAAGCTCACTTCGCGCGTCCCGGCCACCACCTCCGGCTCCACTCCCGGGGCGGCCGCGGCGGCTCCGGCCAGACCTTGATGAGCGTGCAAACCGCCACCCGGCGGCGCATCGCATATCTTCCTCGCCATGCCAAGGGCCAAGCGACGCCCGGATGACGCCGCAGCGCTCGAGCGGGCCGTGCTCACGCTCACGCAGAACGCCGCGACCGGCGGCTCGCCGGACCGGGCGTATCACCTCGCGCTCGGGCACGCGATCAGCGCGATCATCGGCGCGGCAGACGCCTCCGATGAAGCTCGCCGTGCGGTCCAAGGCGCCGCGATCGCGCCGGACAGGCTGGGGCCGATCTACGAATCCATGCTCGGGATGGCGCCGGTTGCTGATCCCGCCGGGCACGCGCGGCTGATGCTCGCACCCGCATCCGCGAGCGTTCGGCGCTCCAGAGGGGTCTTCTACACCCCGGACTCGCTCGTGAAGCACCTGCTCCGGGGATCGCTCGCACCGGCGATTGAGGAGGCCGTGCGCGGTCGGACCGGGGCCGATGCCGAGCGGGCGCTCCTGGACCTCCGCATCTGCGACCCGGCCTGCGGCAGCGGACGGTTCCTGATCCCCGCCGCTCGCATGATCGCTCGGAGCGTGGCCGAGGCCCGGTCGCGCGGCGCGAGCCCGAACGCAGAGGCTTGCCGCGCCGCGACCGGCGATGTCGCTCGGCGCTGCATCTTCGGTGTCGATCTCGATCCAGTGGCCGTTGCAATCTGTCGGCACGTGCTCGCCGCCGAGGCGGGCATCGCTGACTCCGCATCATTGGGGAACATCCGCCCGGGCAACGCGCTGCTCTCGGCTCCGTTCGAGCAATGCGGCGATCGATCCAGCGCCGATGCGTGGTGCGCAGCGTTCTTCCGCGAGCGCGGGGAAGAGGGCTCGGATGCCCGCATCGCCTCCGACCTCGGCTTCTTCCACTGGCCGATCGAGTTTCCCACGCTGCGCGACGGGTTCGATGTCATCGCGGGCAATCCGCCCTTCCTGAACCAGTTGCAGACGGCGACCGCTTCCTCGCGAGCAGTCGCCGCTCTGCTCGAAGCACGCTCGGCGGGGGTGCTTCGCAGGTACGCCGACACGGCGGCCGCGTTCCTGCTGCTGGCCGTCGAGCTCGCGCGACCGGGCGGGAGGGTGTGCCTCGTGCAGCCGCAGTCGCTCTTGGCAACGGAGGACGCCGCTCCGGTGCGCAGGGCGCTGCTCGCCCGAGCCTCGCTGGAGTCGCTCTGGGTCTCCAACGCGCACGTGTTCGAATCGGCCGGGGTCTTCACCTGTGCTCCGACGCTGCGCATCGCAGGGCCAAGAGTGACACGGCTGGCGCTCTCGACCGGCGCTGACTTTGGTCCAAGCGGCCCCATCGAGCTCGACAACGATGTGCTCGCGTCCTCGCCCACGTGGGCGCACCTGGCGGCCGATGCGGCGGGGGTTCCGAGCATCACGATCACGGGCGGGCCGGACCTCTCGACCGTCGCATTTGCCACGGCGGACTTCCGCGATCAGTACTACGGGCTCGAGGGATGCCTGATCGAGGATGCAGCGCTCGACCCCGCAGCGCGTGATGACGCAGCGTACCCGCCCGTCATCACCACGGGGATGATCGATCTGGCGCAGTCGCGATGGGGTCGCGACCATGCGCGGATCCACAAGCAGCGATGGGAAGCCCCGCGCGTGGATCGCGCAGCGCTCCGCGCCACGACGACGCTCGGGCCCTGGCTCGCAGCGCGGCTGGTCCCCAAGATCATCCTTGCGACGCAGACACGGATCATCGAGGTGTTCGTCGATGAGGACGGGCGCTACGCGCCGTGCGTGCCCCTGATCACGGTCACGCCGAAGGACTCCGCTCGGCTGTGGCACATCGCCGCGGCGCTGGCCTCGCCCGTGGCGGCGGCGATCGCGCTGCGACGCTACGCCGGAGCGGCGCTCAGCGCCGGTGCGATCAAGCTGAGCGCCAAGCAGGCGATGACGCTGCCGCTGCCCGCCGATGAAGAAGCCTGGGACGAGGCGGCGTTGCGCCTGCGAGCGGCCCACGCCGCGACCGATCCCGCAGCGCGTCGAGGCGAGTTGCTGCTCTATGCGCGGGCGGCGTGTCGCGCGACGACGCTGCCTGAAGAAAGCGCGACGGGACTCCTGGCCTGGTGGACGAGCCGCCTGGGCGGCTGAGGGACGGTCACTGGCCGGCGCTGGGCAGTTCGACGCGGAGCAGGACGCGCGGGCGGTCGGTGGCTCGCCGGATGGGGGTGCCGCTCTCGGTCTGCGACCGGTCAAAGACCACGAGCCAGCGCGACTCGTAGGCCGGGCGGTAGTTGTTCTCTGGAAGGTCCATGGCGCTCAGCGAGTTGACGACCACATCGCCCGTCTGGCTGACGCGGATGCGCTCGATGGTCTCGGGGTCATAGCCGCGGATGATGAACCAGGCGATGTAGACATCGGATCGCGCCTGGGCGATGTTGGAGATCGACCGGTAGAGCGCGAGCTTCTCTTCGGGGTCATCGATGGGGTTGTCATCGGTCAGGATGTAGGAGCCGACGCGGGACCCGGCCTGCAGAGGGTTGGCATCCGCCGTCAGCGAGTCGGCGCCGAGTTCGAGAAACGTGCCGACCTGGCTCGCCGTCGGGGTTTGCAGAGCCGCCGAGTTCGGATTGGCGGTCCAGTTGCCGAGCACGGCGGTCTCGGCGGGGGTGACGAAGCCCGGCAGCGCCGCGGCGACGGCACCGCTCTCGGGCCCGCCGGTGCGGAGCCGCAGGCCCTGGATCGGAGGGTCAGCGGCGAGCTGGGGGGTGAGCACGCTCGCGGCATCGCGGTAGCGGGTGATGAGGTCGACGCGTGGCGCGTTCGTGCCCGGGCTGACTGCCGCGGCCTGCAGCGTGCCGCCGCCGACGGAGATGGACTGGGCGGGTGCGAGCATGGGGAGCGCGTGCAGCACCTGCTGCGGCGCGGTGTTGATGTTGATCCGCCCCTGCACGAGCGGGTCGACGACCGAGAGGGCCTCGAAGCAGTCGGGGGCGCGGAGGGCGAGGGGGATCTGCATGGATTCGGGGATCGTCGCCGGATCGCCCGCGGCCGGGCCGCCGCTGCGCACCATCGCGTCGATCACGAAGCGTGACGGGTCGAGCGCCGCGAGGTACTGGTTGGGCAGCTTGATGGCATCGGCAGGCCCGCCCAGCGCGGCGGGGCGCGGGTCAGCGCGATAGAGCAGAGCCATCTGCTCGCCCGCGGTGCGCCACTTGCGCAGGTCGTTCAGATCGACATCGATGCTGGAGGGGTCGCAATCAATGCACAGGTTGGCGTACGGGCTGATGCGCAGGATCTCGGCAGCGTCGTTGAGCGGCCCGTTGGGGACCAGCAGCTGGAACGAGGCGATGTCATCGGACGCGAGGACGTTCGGGTTGGTGGCGACATCGGCGGCCTTGGTGATCTGGCTCAGGTCGGACTGGTCGTTGGGCAGGTCGTAGGCGTAGTAGGCGCTGGAATCGACCAGGTGCTGCGGCGCCAGTCGCGAGTTGTTCGGCTCGTTGTCGCCGCTGCGCACATCGAGGGGGTCGTATCGCAGCCACGCCTGGCCGTCGCGGCGGACGGTGTAGAGGTTCCGGCCGGTGGCGGTGATGGCCGCTCCGCCCGGGATCGGCTCCATGGAAGGCGCGAAGTCGATGACGGCGGTGGTGAAGCCGGTGGCGCTGCTCGCGGTGGCGTTGGGCCCGCCGCGCACGGCCATGCGCTGGAGCGATCCGGTGACGACGATCTGGCCCGAGTAGAACTGGTCAGCGATGCGCTCGTCGAGGGAGTCGTAGCCGATGGCTGTGAAGTAGGTCGCATCGAGGCGGTTGTTGTTGTAGTTGCCGATCCTGTCGGCCGCGAGCGCGCCGACCGGGCCGAACAGGAGGACGCCCGGAGCGGTGCTGCCGTTCTCCGACATGGTGGGGGGGAAGACATCGGCGGCGGGGTTCGGGACGCTCAGACGGTCGATGATGTAGGCGGCGATGCCGTCGGCGTTGTCGCGCACCAGCAGGACGGGGCGCGGGGCGGGGTTCTCGGTGAGCGCCTGGAACCACATGCGGCGCTGGTCGGGGGTGCCCGTGGAGCCTGAGAGGTCGGCATCGATGACCGCGGCCCCGGCGTTGACGAGGCGGTTCTTGAGCCCGCTGTCCACGACAGCGCTGCCGTTGTAGATGATGTCCCAATCGATGGATGACCCATCGGCGGGGGTGACGAAGGCGAAGACTCGGGAGGCACCGGGAGCGATCGTCTCATCAGCGGGCAAGCGCAGGCGGAGCGGGCCGGTGTCGGGAGAGCTCGGGTCGTCGATGAGTGTCGCGGTCTCGGGGATGACCACCGACAGGCCGTTGAGCTGGATGGTGCCGTTGTACGGGTTGTAGAGCTCGACGGCGACGTAGCAGCCGAGGTACTCGGCGGGGTCATCGCCGATGGCGCCGTTGACGAGGCCCGCGCCGCCGCCCGAGCCATCCTCGCGGTAGAAGGACGATGTCACGACCTCGCGGAGGTAGGGCTGACGATCGACACCGACGACCAGGACGGGCTTGTCAGGGTTCGTGAGCATGCCCGTGCCCAGGATGTCGGGCTGCACATCGCCCTGCGGGAGCCGCATGGTCATGGAGATGTCGGGCTTGGCCCCGGGGGTGGCGGGGATCTCACCATCGTAGAAGCGCGCGGGAGTGAGATCCTTGATCAGGGCGCGCAGCGTCGGGGTGCTGTCGCCGTCGACGGCGTCGGCGAGGTTGACCGCGAGCGAGGCGGCGGTGATGAGGGAATAGGTCGCGCCGGAGGTGTCGCCGTAGAGCCTGCGGGCCGGGCCATCGACACCGCCGCCGTAGTGCACATCCGGTGTGAGCCCGCTGAAGAGGAAGCCGGCCTGCGGGTTGCTGCCGCCGACCGCGCCCGTGACCGGGTTGACTTGCCCGCGGGTGGGGATGCTGCGCGTGGTGGGGTCGGTGAGGCTCCAGGCAAGCGGCATGTTGGTCGCCATGGGAGCGAGCGCCCAGGCGTACGAGGCGAAGGCGCGCTCGAGAGCCGCGGCGGTGAGCGACCGGTCGACACGGACCCGGTCGATGGCGTACAGGCCGTCGAAGCCGTAGGGATTGAGGACGGGGACGGGGCTGAACATGCCCGCGCCGCTGACGGTGGTGAGCAATCGCCGCGCGGAGTCGTGGATCTGCCCGAGGGTCGGGCGGGCCTCGTTCACGTTGCCCGCGACGGGGACGAGTCGGCGGGAGTCGGTGCTGGATTCCTTGGCGCGGAGCGGGCCGGTATCGGAGGCCGAGTCGGTGGGCCTGGGGAGGTAGCCGTCTTCTTCCGGGCCGTCGAAGTACTGCTCGGCGCGGGACACGATCGAGGCGTTGTTGGTTCCCCAGTAGGCCATCAGGTCGGAGAGGTCGCGGTTGGGATAGACGCGGGCCTGCTTGGCTCGCGGGGCCAAAGGCGACTGACCCAGGAACTCCCAGGCCGCCTGCCGCTGCAGGCGCGTGAGGGGCGCGGTCGCGAGGGTCCACGGGGTGTTGAGGAGCAGGTCGCCGCGGTTGCGGTAGGGGTTGGCGCTGTCGTTCAGGTCGAAGAGTTCCTGATAGACATCGCGGAGCCCCAGGCCCTCGGTGAGGTGGATTCGGAACGAGGGGTTGGACGGGTCGAGCAGGACCTTGTCGATGGCGGGCTGGGGGTTGAAGTAGTTGGATGCGCCGGCCTGTTCGAGGATGCGGACAAGATCGACATCGGCGGGGGTGAGCCCGTCGCCGAGGGTGTCCGGGAGTGAGTACAAGCCGAACTGGATGGCGGAGTTGATGTTGACGAGCGCGGAGGCATCGATGATGCGAGCGGCGACGACCCAGTTGAGCCCGCCGACATTCCCCAGCGAATCGATCACCTGCCAGCGCGCATCGGGGCGGAGGTCGCCATCGGTATCGGCCCAGCGGCGTTCATCGGAGGGTGCGACGGGCCCCTGGGTGGTGGTGTTGACCGAGGTTTCCAGGGCGTTCATCTGCCGGTCGTACACGTCGTAGGTGCTGCTGGTGGCGATGAACGCGTTGCCCTGCTCGGGGCCGATGCGGTCGTCGGTGCTCGGGAAGTTGGTCCAATCGACAAGATTGATCGACGGGTCGGCGTACTCGTTGACGTTGCGGATGAACCACTGGGCCAGGTCGATGTAGCGACCGTCACCCCGGATCCAGCGCTCGTCGCCGGTGGTGGCGGGGTTGGAGTCGTGCCAGCGGTAGGCCGACCGGAGGTTGGTGATCTGGCGGAACCGACGGGTGCTGTCGATGTTGGAGGTGTTCCATTCCGGCTCGCTGGAGGCGAGCCATGCATCGTCGGGGCGGGCGATTCCCCCCGGGCGGAGGATGGAGCGGTCGTTGGCGGGCAGGGAGCGCTGCTCGGGGTTGAGAGCGGACGTGAAAGTCGCGACATCGATCGCGGGGGAGTCCCAGGATTCACCATCCTCGAACATCGTGGGCCAGACGCGGTCGCCGGAGGCGCCCGCGGTGGCGGGGACGCTCGCGGTGACGATCTTGTTGCCGAACAGGTCGGCGGAGAGGAGCCCCTGGATCTCCTGGATGACCTTGTCGGGCTGCTGCTGATAGGACGAGCGGCGCGTGACGCTGACAGCGCCGGCGCGGTCGAGGCGGACGATGGTGACGTAGGCGACGGCGGAGATCGAAAGCACCGCGAGCACGCCCAGCGCGAGCAGCAGCACGCTGCCGCGGCGCGGCTTGGACCGGCGGGCGAACTTCAGGCGCTTGGAGAGCGAGGCGATGGGGCTGAACATGTTGGACATGGCGAAACCTCTGCGTTCGAGGGGGGACTTGGAGCGGGCCGGGGGCCGGGGGGCGGGGGGCGGTGCGTGTC
>JBIPMO010000297.1:0-3779 GCA_044369085.1 Phycisphaerales bacterium | reverse complement strand
CTTGGTGAGCACCGTCTGGCTGCCGAGCGGGATGCCGTGATCGGCCAGCCGCTCGCAGGCCTGCTTGACCTCGGGGGTGACCTCGGCGGGGTGCATGAAGTGGATGCTCATGTAGAAGGGGTGATACTTCTTGAGCATGCGGCAGAACTCGGGGGTGATTCGCTGGGGCAGGACGGCGGGCACCTTGGTCCCGAGGCGGATGAACTCGACGTGGGGGATCGCTCGCAGGTTGGAGACGAGCCACTCGATCTTGTCATCGCCCATCGTGAGCGGGTCGCCGCCGGAGATGAGGACATCGCGGATCTCGGGGTGGGCGCGGATGTAGTCGATGCCGCGCTGGTACTGGGCCTGGTTGAAGTGGTACTCGCCGGTCTGGCCGACCATGCGGGCTCGGGTGCAGTAGCGGCAGTAGACCGCGCAGAAGTTCGTGACCAGGAAGAGGACGCGGTCGGGGTAGCGGTGGACCACACCCTCGACGTGGCTGTCGCCATCTTCGTTGAGGGGGTCCTTGCTCTCGCCGGTGGAGAGGCCGAACTCATCCATCAGCGGGATCATGGTGCGGCGGATGGGCTCATCCGGATCGCTGATATGGCAGAGCGAGGCGTAGTAGGGGGTGATGCCGACGGGCAGGTGCCCGCCGAGCTGCTGCACCGCCTCACGCTCGGAGTCGGAGAGGGTGAAGACCTTCTCGAGGGTCCGGAGGTCGCGCAGGCGGTTGCGGAGCTGCCACTTCCAGTCGTTCCACTGGTCGTCGGTGGCATCGGGGAAGGCCCAGCGGCGGAAGGCTCGGGACTTCTCGGAGATGATGAACGCATCGGAATCGGCCGCGCGCAGCGGTACCGGGGCGGGAGCGAGAGTCGGGGCCTCGCTGCCGTTGGCGGTGGATCTGGATGTGACGGGCATTCCCGTCAGGGCGACGGTGGTCGTCCTGCTACTGGGAGGCTCCTCGTCGCCGCCAGAGTCATCGTTGCCGGTCAGGACCGGGAGACTCATGGTGCGCGACGATGCGGGGGTGCGCGAAGCCGACTGGACGGGGATGTTGGTGGTGCCGTTTCCGTTTAACGGGGCCTGGCACAGGCCGGTGGCGTCCATCTTTCGATGTGCTCTTTGCGGTCGGGCGTCGCCTGAAGGGTTGGCCGGGTGCGAGGCGAAAGAAAGGGGTGAATCCGGCTGGCGAGCCGCGGCCATCGGTACGCCCGAGTGCCGCGTCGGGAGGCTCGACCGAACCTCCCGTCACGATGCGATGAAACGTAGCGTGAGGTTTGCGGCTGTCAACGACTTCGGCGCAACACTCGCAAAGATTTTCGGATTTCTTCGCCGACGGTTGCAGCGGCGCGCGGATTTGTCTTGTGGGTCCGTGGATGCTCGGCAGCGCGCTCGGCTGGCGCGAATCCGAGCCCGAATGCAAGACAAAGCGCACCCTGCGCCAACCTAGTCCGCGAGCTGTTCAAGCCTTGCTTTCAGGCGTTTTTCCGACACCGGGACGCTGGTGCCAAGTTCCTGCGCAAACAGCGACACGCGGTACTCCTCGATCATCCAGCGGAACTCCACTAGGCCCGGATCCGTTCGCCCCTCCGAGCGGAGCATCTGGGCCTTGCGGAGGCATTCGAGCCACAAGGGGGTGACTTCGTCGGTGAGGCGGCGGTCTTTCTCCACAGCCGCCTGCCCGCCTGATGACAACTTGTACACACGGCGCTCGACCGCCTGGATGTACCGGGGCAGATGCCCGAGCCAATCGAAGGGGATCCCCGACACGAAGCCCGGCGGTGTGAGGTTGGCCATCTGCAGGCGGATATCACGCATCGATTCACGCCATGAATCCGGGCCCGCCAGCGGGGCATCCAACCGGGCCACGGCATCCGGGCAGCGCAGAGCCAGGGCGTGCCTTGCGGCGAGGATCGCGGCCACCACGCGGCCCGAACGCAGTGCCGCCTCGGTCAGGCGGTGCCAGCCCGCATCGAGCCGTTGCTGAAACCGAGTCTGCGACCGCGGTATCTCCGCCTCGACCCCCGGCGCTGCGCCGGTGAGAAAGGCCTGTTCGGCGATCAGGTCGGCCAGGTCCTCCTTGAACTCCTTCGGGTCGCCGATGGGCCCGTAGTGCACCAGCATCTTGTCGATGCCCGAGAGGTTCCCCACCTGGAAGCGCAGCTCTTCCCTGGTCTGGAGCACGAAGAGCCGCCGCAGGCCCAGGCGCGTGGCCTGGGCGGCGACATCCTTGCGGTCCATCAGGCGCAGCCACACGGCGGTCGGCCGGGGCATCCGCGGCTTGCCGGGCTGCGATGCGGGGTCGATCACCGCTGGATACGCAGGGAAGGCAACACCGCCGCGGATGACCTCCACCTGCTCGGGCAGGTCCCCGAAATCCCAATCGGTGATGTGCTCGCGGTTCCAGGGCGAGCGTTCCTCGGCGGCGAGGCTCGCCTGGATCGCAGCGCGGAACTGGGTTTGCAGCGCGCGGAGGTCGCGGCCCGACGCGAGGACCTTGGGCGGTGGGGGGGGGATGTACTGGGCGGAAGGGGTTTCGACTTTCGGTTCTTCACGCGGGCCGTGCTTGGGTGTCCGCGCTGCAGGCCCGGGCCGATCGGGCGCTGGTTCGGGGGCGCTCACCGGCGAATCGACGATGCGGATGCTCATGCGGAGGTGGTTGTCGATGCCGCCCGCATCGAACTGCGAGGGGTCGATGCGGGTACCCGAAGCACCACCGAGGGCATTGGCCAGCGATTCCAGGAGTGATCCGCGGGCGAAGGTCATGGCCGAGACAGCCTTGGCCGCGAACTCGGGCACCGGCACCATGGTCCGGCGAACATCCTTGGGGAGGGTGCGCATGAGGGCGGTGACCTTCTCGTTCAGCATGCCGGGGATGAGCCAATCAACGCGCTGCTCGGTCAGGTGCCCCAGGGTCGCCAGCGGCACGACCACGGTCACGCCGTCATCGGGGTGGCCGGGCTCGAAGCGGTATTCAAGGGGAAGCCGCGCGCCATCGACTTCGATGAAGTCCGGATACTGCTCCTTCAGGTCGGCTGCGGAGACGCCCGAGCCGGCGACGAGCAGGTCATCGAGGGACATGCGCAGCGCCTGCGGGTCGCGCTTGAGCTCGCCGCGGAGCCAGGGCTCGAATGCCTGCCCGCTGTAGAGGTTCTCGGGGAGTCGCTTGTCGAAGAACTCGAAGCGTGCCGCGATGTCGAGCATGAAGTCGCGGCGGCGCAGGCGGGCCTGCAGGGCCTCGACCTGGGCGACCAGTTCGCGGTTGTGCTTGGCGAAGGGGGCGTTGCTCCAGTACTGCCCTTCGATCAGCGCGTGGTGGATGAAGATCTCGCGGCTGAGCTTGGGTTCGATCGGCCCGTAGTGGACGTGGCGGCGCGGAAAGAGCTCGAGCCCGAACAGCGTGACACGCTCGTAGGCCCAGACCTGTGCGACGCGCTCGTTCCAGTGGGGGTCGGAGTAGGTTCGCTTGAGCAGGTGCGGGGCGGCCCGTTCGATCCACGAGGGGTGCACGACCGCGAGGGTGCGGGCGTAGAGCTTGGTGGTCTTTACGAGTTCGGCGGCGACGACCCACTTCGGGCTCTTCTTGAAAAGGGCTGATCCCGGGAAGATGTGGAACTTGTTGCCTCGGGCCCCGGAGTACTCGTACTTGTTGCGCGGGTCGTTCTGCACACCCAGGTTCGAGAGCAGCCCGGTCAGCAGGGCGCGGTGGAGGGCGGCGGTGAGCACCTCGGGGTCAGTGCTCGGGTTTGGGGTTTGGGGGTTCGGGTTTGGGGTGGGAGAACTGCTGACGACTT
>JBIPMO010000235.1:0-5017 GCA_044369085.1 Phycisphaerales bacterium | reverse complement strand
GCCGGCGTTTTGTCTTTTGTCTTTCGCCCCAAACCCCAAACCCGAAACCCCAGAACCGCCCCCTGCCCCGCGAGCCCCGATTCTCAGCCCCAACTCACCTGTCAACTCGCGCAGCTGCGAGTGCACATCGCGCCACTCGCGCAGGCGGACGTACGACAGGAAGTTGTCCTTGCACCACTTGCGGACCTTTGAGCCGGTCTGCCTGCGTGACTGTTCTTCGAAGGCGTGCCAGAGCTTGAGGAAGCCCACGAAGTCGGAGTTCTCGTCGCGGAACTGGGCGTGAGCGCGGTCGGCATCCTCGGCTCGCTCGATAGGCCGCTCGCGCGGGTCCTGGACGGACAACGCGGCGGCGATGATGAGCATGTCCGCCATGCAATCCTCGGTCTGCGCGGCCAGGATCATGCGCCCGATGCGGGGGTCGACGGGCAGCTTGGCGAGCGATTCGCCCGTCCTGGTGAGGCGGGTCCCATCGGTGGGGCGGTGGAGCTCGGGGTGCTCGGGGTCGGGGGTGACAGCGCCGAGTTCGACGAGCGTGTCGTAGCCGTCGCGGATCATCTTCTGATCGGGCGGCTCGACGAAGGGGAAGCGGTCGATGTGGCCGAGGCGGAGCGATTCCATCTGCAGGATGACGCTCGCGAGATTGGTTCGTCGGATCTCGGGGTCGGTGAACTCGGGGCGCTCGGCGAAGTCGTCCTGCGAGTACAGGCGGATGCACACGCCATCGGAAAGCCGCCCGCAGCGGCCCTTGCGCTGGTTGGCGGAGGCCTGGCTGATCTTCTCGATCGGCAGGCGCTGAACCTTGGTGCGGGGGCTGTAGCGGCTGATGCGGGCGTAGCCCGGGTCGATGACGTATCGGATGCCGGGGACGGTGAGCGAGGTCTCGGCGACGTTGGTCGCGAGGACGATGCGGCGACGGCCCGCCTTGGGCTGGAACACGCGCTGCTGCTCATCGGCGGAGAGGCGGGCGAAGAGCGGCAGGATCTCGGTATCGGGCGGGTGATGCTTGCGGAGGTTCTCGGCGGTCTCGCGGATCTCGCGCTCGCCCGAGAGGAAGATCAGGATGTCGCGCGGCCCGCCCGCGGGGGGGGCAAGTTCGCGAGCGACCTCGTCGACCGCGCCGAGGATCGCGTCCTGCATGTCCGGCTCGTCTTCGTCCGGATCATCGAGCACATCGAGGGGGCGCTGGAGCGGCCGGTAGCGGACCTCGACCGGGTAGGTCCTTCCGGAGACTTCGATGACCGGTGCCGGGCCGCGCGGGCCCGCGAAGTGCTGCGCGAAGCGCTGCGGGTCGATGGTCGCCGAGGTGACGATGACCTTCAGGTCGCGGCGGCGCGGCAGCAACTGGCGGAGGTAGCCGAGCAGGAAGTCGATGTTCAGGGATCGCTCGTGCGCCTCATCGATGATCAGGGTGTCGTATTGCTCGAGGTGGCGGTCGCCCTGCGTCTCGGCGAGCAGGATGCCATCGGTCATGAGTTTGATGAAGTTGTCGGGGTGGGTCTCATCGCCGAAACGCACCTTGAAGCCGACCGGGCAGCCCGACGTGCCGAGCCGCGAGCCGAGTTCTTCGGCGACGCGAGAAGCGACGGTGCGGGCCGCGATGCGGCGCGGCTGGGTGTGCCCGATGAGCCCATCGACGCCGCGGCCGAGCTCCAGGCAGATCTTTGGGAGCTGGGTGGTCTTGCCCGATCCGGTCTCGCCGCAGAGCACGATGACCTGGTGATCGCGGATGGCGGCGGCGATCTCATCGCGCTTCTGACTGACGGGGAGGTCGGCGGGGAAGGTGGGCTTTGGCAGCGTCGCCGATCGGCGCTCGCGCCGCTGGGCCGAGAGATCGATGGCTTCTTCGATCTCGGCGAGGGCGCGGGCGCGATCCTGGCCCGATCCGCGGCGGCCCTCCAGGCCGCGCAGCCGCGCGTGCAGGCGGCGGCGGTCGCGCAGCATGCAGGCTTCCAGGCGGGCGTACAGGGTGTCGAGGGAGTTGGGTGCGTTGAAGGAGGTCATTCGGTCATCGCATGGCGTGGTTCCCAACACAGTATGCTGCAGTGGATCACTCCGCGGAGGTCCATCAAATGCCCAGGAGCAGTCGAGCCGGGAGCAACGCTAGCAAGGCCAAGGGTCTCCCCGCAAAGAAGAGCACGCTCGCGGTCACCTCGGCTCGCATCGAGCGATCGATCATCTTGATGCGAGAGCAGCGTGTGCTGCTCGACTCTGAACTCGCGTTGATGTACGGAGTGACCACCGGTGCCCTTAATCAGGCAGTGCGACGCAATATCGAACGTTTTCCAGATGATTTCATGTTCCAGCTTTCCGAGGACGAGGTAGCCCTGCTTCACGACGCAGAACGCCCGGCTGGTGGCTCGCGAGGGCGTGCCAACTTGAAATCACAATCTGTGATTTCAAGTTGGGGCGGCTCTCGTTCGCGGCCATACGCCTTCACCGAGCAGGGGGTCGCGATGCTCTCGAGCGTCCTGCGCAGCCGGCGGGCCGTCGATGTGAACATCGAGATCATGCGGGCCTTTGTCCGTTTGCGTGGCATGCTCGCTCGTCATGCGGACCTTGCTCAACGCCTCGACGAGCTCGAGCGCAAGTACGACGGTCAGTTCCGCGTGATCTTCGACGCGATCCGCGCGCTCATGGAACCGCCCGCGACGCCTGCCAGGAAGAGTCGCATCGGCTTCCGGGCCCCGGATGAGGAGCCCGCACGGGCTCGTGGCGCACGGGGCGCGGCGGCCCGGAGCGACGGCCGTCATCGGTCCGCGTGACTCACGGACACGTGCTCCCGAAGTTCGCCAGAACGCTGGTCACATCGCTGAAGGTGACCAGCCCGTCCGCATCGGAATCGCCGGGGATGCCCGCCGCGCCGGCGGAACCGAAGTTCGCGAGCACGCTGGTGACATCGCCGAAGGTCACCGCGCGGTCGCCATCGGCATCGCCGGGGCAGGTCGGGCAGGGCGGGGTCGCGGCGGTGAAGTTGGTGGAAGCGGGGTTGCGGACGACGAGGCCGTCACTCGCGGTGGCCTGCACGTAGTACTGGATGTTGCTGCCGCAGGGCTGGCCGGGGATGGTGGCGGTGAAGACGGGGGCGCTGCCCGTCAGCGGCGCTTCGTTGAAGTTGCCCGAGCCGCCGTTGCGCCACAGGAGCTTGGCGCTGCCCGCGGCGATGGTGTACTGGTTGGCGGTGGTGATCTGGACGGGGAAGGATGCGTTCTGAGCGATGACCAGGCTGTTCGGTTGGGAGGTCACGATGATCTGTAGCCGCGTCTGAAGGTGATTGGCCAGCACCTTGACGCCCGCGAAGGCCTCGATGGCGGTGGGGATGATCTGGTCGGGGGGGAGCTGAAAGCCGTAGAAGCCGGTATCGCGCATCTCGTAGGTCCAGGCCAGGGCGCCGCGCTGCTCGAAGGTCCAGTCGGGGGCGACGCCCGAAGCGATGTAGAGCGTGGTGGATGCGGGGCCGCCGATCCAGTCGGTGCCGTAGGGTGCCTCGATGGCGGCGACCATCGCGGCGGTCAGCCCGGTGAGTTCGTTGATGCGCGGCGGAGTCGCGGTGGTGTAGCCCCACGGCGAGAGCACGAGCTGGGAATAGGTGTGGAAGTCGATGTGGCCCTTGAGACGCGGCAGGGTGCTGATGAAATCGCGGAGCGAGGCGGTTTCGGGCTCGGAGAATGCGGCGGCGCCACGGTAGGTATCGCTCGAACTCGAACTCGAAGATCCGCCGTTGAGCCCCCAGCCCGTGGCCCAGTTGCGGTTGAGGTCGACACCGAACGAGCCGCCCGAGTTCGAACGCCGATTCTTGCGCCACAGGCGCTGGTTCGACCCGCCCTGGGCGGTCGGGAAGGTGTAGACATAGCCATCGGGATTGCAGATCGGGATGATGATGAACTCGACGTTGTCCAGCAGGGTCGTGATCGCCGAGTCGCTGCCGTAGCCGCGGGCGAGCTGATCGGCGACGTACATGGCCGAAGACCCGGCGGCCCACTCCCGCGCGTGCTGCACCGCGGTGATCAGGAACTGCGGCTTGGGAGCGCCCAGCGGGTTGTTGGGGGATGTAATCCTGATGCCGTAGATGCGCCGGCCCTGGATCGTGCCGGTGGGGCCCGCGGCATCGAACTTGGTCACAAGGTCGGCCGGCTGACCGGGGAGTGTGTCGAGCGTGTCGAGGTGCGCATTGATCTCGGTGAGCGTCCGGTAGGCGGCGAAGAAGGATGCGCCGCCGCGCTCGGTGCGGGCCGCTTCGTTCAGGGCGTAGTCCGCGTTCACCAGGGTCTGCACATCGGCGGCGAGCACCTCGTAGGGCACCGCCAGTTCGGCGAGAGCCGGCAGGGCATCGGGGGGCACGACAAGCTCCAGTCGACCGGGCGCGGGGATGCAGTTCATTGGCTCGCCGAGCTGCTGGAGCGCGAGCAGCTCGCGGGCATCGCGCGGGTGGGCGACGACCCAGCGGTATCCCGCGTATGGCGCGACGGCGTCGCCTTCCGCTCGGGCCATCGACCCGCTGAGGATCAGGGTCAAGGCGATCGCGGTGGCGATGATGCTTGCAAACCGACCGTGCATGCGCGTTCTCCTACGCAGGAATGATTGCTGTTTCACAGGAACACCATACACGCGCTCGCGGCCGAGGCCAGTACCGAGCCGCAATCGGCGGAAAGATGGCCCGCTTCCTGTGAAGTTGGCTGAAAGCGGCTTGCCTAGGTCCCTGCCTGGCGCCCGGCCGCGAGACTGCCTTCGCTGATGCGGGCGTCGAACGGGGTCGTCTTGACGGTGAGCATCGTGACCGGTGCAGGGGCGAGGGCCCCGGCCGGGGCCGCGGTGCGGCGGGGGGTGACTCCCTGAAGAGCCTGCAGGGCGCGAGCCGCTGAAATCAGGTCCGCATCCGCCGGGGTGCGGCTGGCGGCGATCGTGACGATGGCGGGCGCCAGCAGATCGGCATCAAGCCCGCGACGCGCCAGTGTTCCCCCGCGGCCGATGGACGCGGCGAACTCGGCGCTGAACGCATCGCAGCAGCGTGCCAGGTCAT
>JBIPMO010000402.1:0-2511 GCA_044369085.1 Phycisphaerales bacterium | reverse complement strand
CGATGGTTCGCGCAGCGGGGACACTTGTTCTGCCCGCCGAGCTTTCCGCGGCTCTCCATCCACCTGTGGAATGTTCCGGGCGCGACCAGCGTCACGGTCGGCACGGTCATCCCCACATCGCCCGTCCGCTTGGTGTCGTAGTCCACGTTCACGCGGCGCAGCGTCCGGTCGAACTCGATCCGGAATCGATCCAGCGACTCGCCGACCGCCGAAGCCTCCCATTCGACGGCCAGTTCCAGCCCCGCGCGGCGCTCGGGGGACGGGTACACCGGGGCGGCGGTGAACTCGCCGATCCGCGCGCCCACCGCATCCCGGGCCGCGACCACCGCACGCTCGATGTCCTCGACGATCAGATTCTCGCCGAACGCGTTGATGAAGTGGCGGTGACGCCCGACGATCCGCAGCCGCGCTGGCCCGTCGGGGGGGATGGTGTCGAACATCACCACATCCCCGATGATGTATCGCCAGAGACCGGCGCACGTCGACATCGTGACCACGTAGCGCTGCCCCTTCTCGACCTGATCGCAGGTGAACGCGGGCGCATCGGGCTTGTCGATCTCCTCGGCCGGAACGAACTCGTAGAACACCCCCATGTCGGTGTGCAACCGCAGGCCGGGGTCGCCCCGCGTGTCCTGCACCGCGATAAAACCTTCGCTCGCCGGGTAGACCTCGAGCCGCGTCGGGATATCGATGGTCGGATCCCCCGACCACGCCTCGCGAACGCGCGGATCAAACGGCGGGTACTTCACCCCGCCATGGACGAACAGATTGAAGCCGGGCCACACATCCCGCAGGCACGTCGCACGCTGGCCACGCTCGCGGGCCAGTTCGACGATCTTCTGGAACAGCACCAGCGACCACGACGCCATGCCGCTGACCATCCGCACATCCTGGTCGATGCAGAGCCGCGCCATCGCCTCGATCTTGCTCGGCCAGTGGTCCATCAACGCGACCTCGGGGCCGGGCGAGTAGATCTCAGAGAGCGGCCAGCGGATCAGCGGCGTCACCAGCCCGGAGAGGTCCCCGGTACGGATCCCGTGATCGTTCACGCTGAGGGACGTCGAGCCGCCCAGGAACAGCAGGCGGCCCTCCATCAGGCGCGGCAGCGAAACACCGAAGCTGATGGCGTGGGCGAAGATGTCGAGCGCAGCGCGGTAGTTGGCGTGCATCATCTGCTTCGACACGGGGATGTACTTCTGGCCGCCCGTCGTCCCGCTGGTCTGGGCCCAGTCCATCACCACGCCGGGCCAGGTGACATCGGGCTCGCCCCCCTCGCGCATCCTGGTCATCCGCTGCCGCCACGCCTCGTAATCAGCGAGCGGGATCGCGTCCCGATAGGCCGCGAGCAGCCGATCGCCCGACATCGATGAGAGCCGCCCGAACCCGCACTGACGCCCCAGTTCCGTGTCGGAGGCGGTTGCCAGGAGCTGACACAGCGTCCGCTCCTGCAGGTCGCGGCTGTGCGCCGCCCACCAACGGGCATCTGACAAGCGGCGAACGCGGGCCGCAACACGCAGCGCCAGCCCCGAACCGATCATCGAAGTCCAGCGCATGAGTCTTGAAGGCCTCCCCGTGCGCCGCGGTCAGGCGGCGCTCCCAGCAGAACGACCGCTCTCAACCGCCGACAACTCCGCCAGGAACTCGGCGATGTGCGACGAGAGCAACTGCGACTGCTCGATCTGAGGCGCGTGACCGCACTCATCCAACCAGCGCAGCCGCGAATCCGGCAGCAGCGAGTGGAACTCCTCGGCCACCTCGGGCGGCGTCACGATGTCCTGCCGCCCCCACGCCAGCAGCACGGGCTGCCGCACCCGCGGCAGGTCGTCACCCAGGTGATCGTTCTTCGCGCTGCGACCGAGCTTGACGAGCGCCCTCGCCGCCGGGCGGCGCGACAGCTCGGCGTACGCCTGGTCCACCATCCCCGGAAGCATCCGCGACGGATCGTGGACCAGCCCCTCGATCTTCTTCTTCAGCCACTCGCGGCTCGGCGAATGCTCGGCCTTCTCGAGCGTCCGCTCGAACAGCCCGCTGGATCCGACCAGGACCAGCCCGCGCACCAGCTCGGGGCGCGACAGCGCGAGCCGCAGCGCCACATGCCCGCCGAGCGAGTTGCCCACCAGCACCGCCGGGCGGTCGATCAGCGTTTCCAGCACACCGCCCACCAGCCGCGTCACCCCCTCGACACTGCACCCGCTCCCCTTCATCTCGAGCAGCGGCGGCTGGATCAGCAGGCACTCGGCGTGGCGCGCCAGATGAGGCAGGCACCCGAACCAGTGCTCGTTCTGTCCGAGCAGACCGTTCAGCACCACCAGCGCACGGCCCGAGCCGGCGCGATCGATGCGGATGTCCATCCCCGTCACGCGATCATGCGCCGATGCCGTGATGGGGATGGTCGGTGGGCTTCTGTCGTCAGCGGTCTGGTGAGCCATGGCCGCACTCCGCAAAAGGGAGAAGACGAAACGCCGGTCAGCACTCGAACACGATTCCTGCGGATGTTAGTGGTTGATATAT
>JBIPMO010000401.1:0-2517 GCA_044369085.1 Phycisphaerales bacterium | reverse complement strand
TTTTTCGTGGGCGTGCTTGAGCGCATCGGCCATGGCGATGACGATTTCGAGCGATGTCTGCTGATCGATGACGCCGCGCTCGGCGAGCATCTCGTGCACTGTCAGCCCCTCCACATACTCCATGACGAAGTAGTGAACCTCACCGGCCTGGCCGACATCGAAGGCCTGCACGATGTTCTGATGGTTGAGCTTGGCGGCAGCGCGGCCCTCGGCGTAGAACTGCTCGACGGCCTTGGCGCTCTTGATCGATCCGCTCGGCAGCACCTTGATGGCCACCAGACGGTCGAGGTTGATCTGGCGAGCTTTGTAGACGGTGGCGGTGGTGCCCTTGCCGAGCTTGCCGAGCATCTTGAAGCCCGGGATGGACTTGCCCCCCCGCTGCTGCTCGACGAGCTCCTCGAGCCGCGCGAGCTGGTTGGGGGTGATGGCCCGCTCGTCGAGGAGGACCTTGCGGAAGTCGCGGCGGCCGCCGAAGAGGCCCGGCTTGTCGCGCTTGGCCTGGCAGCGGTCGACCTCTTCCTGGGTGGCCAATCCGCGCTCGACGATCAGGCGGGCGAGGATGCCCTCGCGGGCATCGCGCGAGTCGACCATCGCCGAGGAGAGCGCCATGCTCCGCTCGGCCTTGCTGGAAGTGCTCGCGCCGACGCTGGTACCGCCGGCGGGAGTGGGGATCGAGATGCCGAGCGGCCGCGTCGGTGGGAGGTTGCTGGTCTCGCCCTCCGTGTGGATGGGCGTGCCGCTCGCCGGCGAGCCGCCGGGCAGTGGCGGGCTGGCGGTCGGTGGCTCGTGGATGGGTCTGGTGGGCGGCTCGTTCGACACGATGGGACAGCGTAAACGCTTGCAGGTCGGCGAGGCAACTGGACAAGAACATAAAGATTCACCGGGTGCCCGGGCCCCGACCGCGCCGAGCGGTCATCAGGTCCGCCACAGCCCGGCGAGCCGCTCGCGCTCCTCGGCGGAACCGACCAGAGCGAGCGAAACCGCGAGCCCGCGCTCAATCTCGGCGGCAATACCGCTGCCATCGACCTCGTTGAGCCAGCGCTTGGTGTCGGCCATGGCACCGCGTGGCTTGTCGGCGAACTTGGCGGCCTCGATCTGAGCCCGGGGGATGACATCATCGGGCAGGTCCACGCACAGGTCCGCCAGCCCGATGCGCAGCGCCTCGGTCCCGCTGACGAGCCCCCAGTCGAGCAGCCGCGCCCGCGCGTGACCGGCTCCGATGCGGCGCACAACCATCGGGGCGTTGACGGCGGGCGAGATGCCGAGCCGCACCACCGGGTAGCCGAGCTTGGCGCTCTGATCCGTGACGACGAAGTCGGCCGAGCACACCAGTGCGCACCCGCCCGCGATGGCCGCGCCGCGAGCAGCGACCACGACGGGCTTGGAGAGCCCGCGCAACACCCGGCACGCCTCCGACAGCCCGCGGAGCATCGCGGCCAGCGCATCGGAGTTGTCCTTGCAGAGCGACAGATCAAATCCCGCGCAGAACACCTCGCCCTCGCCGCGCAACACCACAGCGCCGCAGGAGGGATCGGCATCCAGCTCGCGAGCGAGTTCGCAGATGCGGGCGATCATCTCGGGCGTCAGCGCGTTGCGCTTGTCCGGGCGGTCGATGACGATCTCGCCGACGGCGGCGTAGCGGGTGGCGGCGTGGTGTTCGAGGCGGACCCGCGTGTCTTGGCTGCTCATCGGCCCACCGCTTCTCTCGCTGCGTTACCGGCCTCGGCGAGCGCTGCCTCATCCACCCCGCACCCAAACCCCGCCGCGCGGATCGTGCGCACGAGCGTTTCGGTGCTGATGTTCCCCGGGGCCCGGCGCTCGGGGGTGCTCGCGTACGGGCAGCCGCCGAGCCCGGCGACCGATCCATCGAAGGAGCGGATACCCAGCCCCAAAGCCGCTTGCACGCACGAGGCGGCTCGACCGAACGTGTCGTGAAGGTGCAGGGTGATCTGCCGCTCGCGCAGGCTTGGCTCAAACTCGCGCAGGAGGGCCTCGGTCTGCTCGGGGGTGGCGACGCCGATCGTGTCGCCCAGGTCGATTTCGAGGCGGGCCCGCTCGGTGTCGGTGCGAGCGAGGCTCAGGAGCATGTCCACGACCTTTCGCACCGCCGCGGGTGCGATCGGGCCTTCGAACGGGCACGCGATGGCGCAGGAGATATAGAGTCGCACCGCCATCCCTTCATCGAGCGCGGAGGGGATGAAGGCTCGGAAGCGCTCGATGCTCTCGGCGATGCTCGCGTTGATGTTCTTCCTACAGAAGGTCTCGCTGGCGGCGGTGAAGGCGGCGATCTTGAGCGGCATGGGCGAGCGGCCCGCGGCCCCGCGGTGCACCGCGAGCGCCCGCTCGAAGCCTTTGTCGTTCGGGACGAGCACACTGAAGACGGGCAGCCCACCCCCGCCGCCGCCGCCCGCACGCCCCCCCGGGGGGGAACTCGCGGCCCGCTGCGGGATCGTGGCGCTCACGTGCCGGACACCATCTGCAAACTCCCCCACTTCGCGGAGCAAATCATCGGCATCG
>JBIPMO010000400.1:0-2518 GCA_044369085.1 Phycisphaerales bacterium | reverse complement strand
TGGCCGATGGGGGCACGCTGTTCCTGGATGAGATCGCCGAGCTGTCGCTGCAGGCGCAGGCGAAGCTGCTGCGCGTGCTGCAGGAGGGGACGTTCGAGCGCGTGGGGGGGACCGAGACGATCGAGGTGGATGTTCGTCTGGTGGCGGCGACGCACCGCGACCTGGCGGTGCAGGTGGAGCGCGGGCGGTTCCGCGAGGACCTGTTCTTCCGGCTCAACGTTTTCCGGATCGAGGTGCCGGCGCTGCGCGAGCGGGCGGAGGACATCCGGGCGCTGGCGGAGCACTTCCATGCGCTGCACGCTCGCCGGATGGCCCGGCCGGTGCAGCCGATCAGCGAGCGGAGCATGCGGCGGCTGCTGACCTACCGCTGGCCCGGCAACGTCCGCGAGCTTGAGAACGCGATCGAGCGGGCGACGGTGCTGGCATCGGGAACCGGCGAGCTGGAGGTGGAGATCCCCGAGGCGCCGGCGACGCGGGGCGGGATGTCGGCGGGCGGGGGCTCGGCGGGCTCGCGCGATACATCGCAGGTGCCGCGGGACGTGCTGCTGGACCTGACGATCGATCAGTTGCAGCGCCTGCAGATCATGCACGCGCTGGAGACGCGGCGCTACAAGGTGTTCGGTGGCGGCGGGGCGGCCGAGAAGCTGGGGCTGAACCCGCAGACGCTGCTCTCGCGGATGGACAAGCTGGGCATCCCCCGCCCGCGAGCGATGCGGGCCGCTCTGCGCGGCGATGGACCCGACGAAGCGGGGGAGTGACCGGCGGGCTTGGTCGCCGCCGGGCTTACACTTCACGCATGTCGCGCACCATCGCCTTGGCCATCATTCTCGCGCTCGCCCGCGTCTCGTTCGCTCAGCAGCCCGACGGGCCGACGCAGCGCCCGGGCGCGCCGCTGCCCCCGATCGCGACCGAGCCACCGAAGAAGCCCGAGGTTCCCGCGGGCGAGGGGGTGCGGGAGTTGTTCCCCGGGGTGCGGATCAACATGTCCGAGCGCTGGGTAGAGTTCGATGGAACGGTGCCGATCCGCGTGGATGATCCGCGTGCGCCGCGGGTGTACCTGGAGCAGGTCGTGTGCATCCCGGACACCAAGGAGCATGAATCGCTGGTCGCGGCCAGAGTCCAGCCATCGCATGTGCACGCCGCACTGCTGGCGCTGGGGCTGAACCCGGGCAAGCCCGCGGGATACGAGTGGGTTGGCAAGCAGGGTCGCGCGGTGCCGCCGGAGGGGGACGGCGTGGAACTCACGCTGCGGTTTGTTGATCGCACCGGGACAGCGGTGACGATGAAGCCGGGCGAGCTGATCAAGAACGCGCGGACGGGCGAGGACTGGCCCGCGAGCGCGTGGGTGTTCGCGGGGTCAGTGATGCGTGTGAGGCAGGGGCGCGAGGTGTACGACGCCGACGGGACGGGGACGCTGATCGGCCTGGCATCGTTCGGATCGGAGGTGATCGCGCCGGTGACGGTGTTCAGCCCGGACTCGCAGATCGATGAGCCGGTGTGGATCGCCAACGAGAAGACCGTTCCGCCGATGGATACGAAGGTGACGGTGCGGCTGGCGGTGGCGAGTCGGTGAGAGCGGTCGCCACTGCGTTGAGCCATCGGCTCAGGGCTTGGAGTCGGTCAGTTCCTTCACTTCGGCGACTTCAAGATCAAAGCCGAACTCGGCGTAGGCACCGATGAACCGCGGCTCGTCCTTGGGGCCCTTGGCGGGTCGTTTGGCGTTGTACTCGGGCTTGGCGCTCGCGGTGGCCTTGATGGTGTACTTCTTGCCCTTGGCCATGTCCTTGGCGAAGCGCAGCTGGATCGGGACGGTTTCGGGCCCGCCGATGGGCTTGCCGCCGCGGTCGAGGACCTGCATGGTGACCTCGACAGCGCGGGCACCGGGTGGATTGCGGGTGTCGATGACTTCGATGTTCCATTCGGCCGGGCCGCGCATGGAACGAGCCTGCTCGCGGGTCCAGCCGCGGACGGCTTCCATGAGGCGGTTCTGCTCGGTCTGGCTTTCCTTGGGCATGGCGGCGAAGCGGGAGTCGTAGTCCTTCACCAGTGCATCGAACATGGCCTGGGGTGAGGAGAGGGGCGCAGACGACGCGGCGGGCCTATCGGCCGGTTTGGAACTCCCCCCGCCTCCCCCCGTGCCCGCAGCCTTGCGCAGCTCATCGTTCTGGTGCATGAGCTCCTTCACGCGGTTCTGGAGGTCGGCGACCTTCTTCTCGAGCTCCTCGATCTTCTTCTTGTACTCGTCCTCCGACTTGGCGGGCGGCTGGCTCGGAGATTGGGCCGGCGGTTGCGGGCGGTTGTTCTGGGCGAGCGCCACGGCCGGGGTCGCGATGACGGCGAGGGCAAAAGCCAGAACGGTGAGGATCGGTTTCATCGGCGTAGCTCGCGTGGGTGTGCGGGTGTGTGAGTGGGCGGGGCAGGGCATCGGTCGGATGCCGGGGTGTCTGCCGGAAGTGTTGTACAGAGATGCGCGGCGATGGATGAGGTTCCTCGCGTTGGCAGCGATCAGTCCATGATC
>JBIPMO010000115.1:0-8863 GCA_044369085.1 Phycisphaerales bacterium | reverse complement strand
GACGCAGCCGTACCGCCGGGATCACTCATGCGGGGATTGTAGGGGTGGGCCTTCGCCCGGATGCGAGTCCAAAAGCGGACGTAGGTACGATCGGCCCCCATGACACACCCAATCGCTCGCGACGGTCAGGCCAAATCGAACCCATCGCGAGTTCGCAAGAACACCGCCGCCCTCCTCTTCACCCTCCTCCCCCTCCTCGCCGCCTGCTCGAACAAGCTCATCCCCACCCCCTACGCCGCCTATGGCGAAGAGGGAAAGAAGGCCTTCGCGCAGACCCCCGTCGAACTTCAGACCGCCGACATCCCCGTCCTGTATGTCACCGACCGAGTCGTCGATAAGCAGAGCCCGAAGGGGCCCGTCTACGGCTACAAGCGGGGCCGCGACATGGCCTTCGGCGAGGCCACCGTCTCCGTCGGCAAGGGCATCACCTGGGAACAACTCGTCGCCGACAGCACCGGGCCCACGCGCTCGCACAGCTATCACCCCGCCGTCTCCAAGGTCGTCGAGGTCGGCACACTCAAGAGCATCATCACCAAACTCATGGTCGAGAACGGCAACCTCCGCTTCGCCCACGACGCCCTCGCCAAGCTGCAGGAAGAACAGAAGCCCTTCAACGATCTCCTCACCAAGTGGCTCGACCGGGCCAATCGCAAGGAGGTCCTGGTCTTCATCCACGGGTACAACAACAAGTTCGACGACGCCATCCTTCGACTGGCCGAGGCGTGGCACTTCGGCGGGCGACAAGGCGTCCCCATCGTCTACACCTGGCCCGCCGGTTCTGGCGGGCTCAAGGGCTACGCCTACGACCGCGAATCGGGCGAGTTCACCACGGTCCACCTCAAGCGTCTGCTGGTGCTGCTGGCCCTGCACCCCGGCGTCGAAAGGGTCCACATCATCTCCCACAGCCGAGGCACCGATGTCGCCCTCACCGCCGTCCGCGAGCTGCACAACGAGGTCCGCGGGGCCCTGCGGAACACCCCCCTGGCGGCCCGTGCCGCGAGCCTCGAAGGCGACACTGTCAGAGCCGACGATGGCGACTTCGACCCCACCGACACCGCCAGCGTCCTCAAGCTCGCCACCTTCATCCTCGCGGCCCCGGACCTTGACCTTGAGGTCTTCATCCAGCGGTTCTTCGGCGAGAACGTCGTCCGGGCGGCCCGGCGCGTGGTCGTCTACTTCTCCAAGGAAGACGAGGCCCTCGGGCTCGCCGACTGGCTCTTCCGCAGCAAGCGGCGCCTTGGCGCGATGCGCATCGAGGATTTCCCGGAGTCGGCCCGCCCGATGCTGGCCCAGCTCAAGTCGCTGGAACTCATCAACACCCGCGTCCGCGGCCACACCACCCACTCATACATCCTCCAGCACCCCGCCGCTCTGTCGGACCTGATGAGACTGATCGCCGACGGCACGCCCGCGGGCACCGAGCGTCGCCCCCTCAAGCGTCCCACCGATGGGCTGTGGGAACTCGAGAACGACTACCTCAAGCCGGACAAGAACTAACAAGCGGCTCTCCCCGCCGCTACCCCCGCAGCCCCCCCCGGCCACCGCACCCGCGTCGAACACGTCGCGCCCTTTCGACGTATTCTTCTGCCGCACATGAACCGTACGCCGCAGACCATTCTCCGCGCGCCCGTCAAGCCGCTCATCGCGCTCTGCCTGCTCGCGTGCGCCCTCCCCGCCTGCCGCCGCGACGCCGCGAGCAACACCGTCGGCGAGCCGATCGCCCGCCCGGAATCGCGGTCCCCCGCTTCGACTTCCAAGGGTGATGGCTTCGTCGAGCAGGCTCGCGATCTCAAATCACAGGGTCGCGATGACGAGGCCCTGGCCCTCCTCAGCCGGGCCATCGAGCAGAACCCCACCCTCACCGTCGCCCACCTCGAGATGGCCGACATCTTCGAGAAGACGGGTGACTACGAATCCGCCGAGAAGTCCTTCTCCACCGCCGCCAACCAGCAGCCCTCGAACTTTGATGCCCAGTTCGGCCACGGCCGCGTGCTGCAGTCGCTCAACCGCATCGCCGAGGCCGTCCGCGCCTACCTCCGCTGCCTCTCCATCAGGCCCGATCACTTCGAGGCCAACCTCAACCTCGCCACCGCCTACATCACCCTCGAAGGCCCGGCCCAGGCCCTGCCGTACGCCCAGCGCGCAGTCCAACTGAACCCCGCGAGCGGGCCCGCGCACGCCAACCTCGGCGCTGTCTACTCGGCTCTCGGCCGCCACCGCGAGGCCGTCGACCACTACCAGTCCGCCTCCGAGCTCATGCAGCTCACCCCCGCGCTCCTGCTCAACATGGCCGAGAGCCTGGGCAAACTCGAACGCTACGAAGAGATGGTCAACACCCTCGACGTCGCCAACCGCGTCCAGCCCACCGCCCAGGCCTACGAGCGTGTCGGCTTTGCGCGCTTCAAGCTCAAGCAGTTCGAGACCTCCATGGTCTCCTTCCGCCAGGCCCTGGCCCTCGACCCCGACCACTTCCCCGCCCTCAACGGCCTGGGTGTCTGCCTGCTCAACCAGTACATCCTCAGCGGCAAGACCAACGTCGCCGCGCACGATGAGGCCATGAGCAACCTCAAGCGCTCCCTCCGCATCAACCAGCGACAGCCAAAGATCGTCGAGCTCATCGCCCGCTACGAGCGCTGAGCCGCCCTGCTCACTTCTTCTCGAGCGCGCGGCGCAGGCTCCCGCCCGCCTCGACCAGCAGCCGCTCGGCCACCGCCATCTCGCACCCCAGCCGCTGCGCGATCACCGCGTGCTTGACCGACCCCCCCGACCGCCCGAGGAGCGCCAGCGATTCCTCGCGCTTCAGCCCCGTCAGCGTCGAGATGATCCGCGCCGCCCGGTCGCGCAGCTTCTCGTTGGTCGCTCGCAGATCCACCATCAGGTTCTCGTACACCTTGCCCCGCTGGACCATGATCGTCGTGCTGATCGTGTTCAGCACCATCTTCGTCGCCGTCCCCGCCTTCATCCGCGTCGACCCTGTCACCGGCTCAGGGCCCGTCTTCACCACGATGTGATGCTTCACGAACGCGGGCGTCGGCACCGGTGCGCACGTCAGCAGCCCCGTCAGCGCCCCCTCGCGCTCGGCAAACTCCAGAGCCCCGAGCACGTACGGCGTCGTCCCCCCCGCCGCGATTCCGAGCACGCTGTCACGCTTGGTCAGGTGCAGCCGTTCCAGATCACCCACCGCCCCGTAACGCTCATCCTCGCGCCCCTCGCTCGACACGCGCAGCGATGAATCACCGCCCGCGATCACACCGATCACCATCCCCGCGGGCGTCCGGAACGTCGGCGGGCACTCGCTCGCATCCAGCACACCGAGTCGCCCCGATGTCCCCGCCCCGATGTACACCAGCCGCGACTGACCATCGGGCAGCCCCCGCATCCGCTCGAGCACCCCATCGATGAACCCAGCGATCGCGTCCCCCACCGCCCCCACCGCCGCCGCAACCGTCGCGTCCTCTTCATTCAGACGCTGAACGCACGCCCGGACCCCCAGTTGGTCAAGATCGGTCGTCCGCGGGTTGCGCTGCTCGGTGAGCACCCAACCCCGGTCCAAAGGTTCAACACCACCAGTCGCGCTCACATCCATGCAACCAGTTTAGCCCCCGCGCCGCCGCGAGCGGCCGCGGCCACGCCGCTCAGTCCGCCGACACGCACCGATGCCGAGCCCACGCGCGCAGCGCATCGATCTGCTCGGCTCGCGTCACGCTGAGCGGCGGGCTGCCCTCCATCGCCGCCAGCACATCCCGCGTGGTCAGTTCCGCATCGCGGTCCATCGCCGAGTACAGCGCGCTCATGACCGCCTGCTCGATCTCCGCCCCGCTGAACCCCTCGCTCGCCGCCGCCAGCGCATCAAGGTCGAATGCCCCCGGTTCCCGCTTCCGCTTCTTCAGATGAATCTGGATGATCATCCGCCGCACTTCGACCGACGGCAGATCGACGAAAAACACCTCATCAAACCGCCCCTTTCGCAAAAGCTCGGGCGGCAACGCCTCGATGTTGTTCGCCGTCGCCGCCAGAAACACCTCCGACCGATGCTCTTGCATCCACGTCAGGAACGCCCCGAACATCCGCTGCGAAAGCCCGCCATCGGTGCTGTGCGCCGCCGCCGAGGCGAACCCCTTCTCGATCTCGTCGATCCACAGCACGCACGGGCTCACGGCCTCGGCCTGACGCAGCGCCTCGCGCAGCCTCCGCTCGCTCTCACCGACGTACCGGTCGTACAGGGCGCCGGGGTCGAGCCTCAGCAGCGGCCTGCCCCACGCCGTCGCGATCGCCTTGGCGCACAGGCTCTTGCCCGCCCCGGACACCCCCAGGATCATCACCCCGCGCGGCGGCGCGAGCCCATACTCCTCCGCCTTCGCCGCGTCGATCGACCGACCGCGCTGCGCCAGCCACCCCTTCAAGCGATCGAGCCCGCCGACCTGATCCAGCGTCGCCGGCGCCTCCACGAACTCCAGCGCGCTCCCCCGCGACAGCAGCCGACGCCTGGCGAGCACCGCCCTCTCCACATCCTCCACGCTCAGCCTTTGATCATCCGCCAGCGCTTCGATCACCACACGGTGCGCCTGCCCACGCGTCAGGCCGCGCAGAGCGGCCGCGAACCGCCGGATCATCGGCTTGCCACCGCTGATCGCCAGCTTGCTCCGACGATCCTCGCGCCGCAGCACTTCGACGACCATCCCCTCGAGCTCATCCTCATCGGGAAGCGACGGCTCGAACCGGCACGCCGCCCCCGCCAGCACCTCGGGCAGCGCATCGGCGTGGTCGATCAGGATCACGTGCGCTTCGCGCTCCTCCGCCTTGTGCACCGTCTCGCGCAGCATCCGCAGCAGCACGGGGTCCGCAGACAGGTGCGCCAGCACGTCGCGCAGCACCAGGATCCCCTTCCCGACGTTCTCAAGCCACCACGCCAGCGCCCCCGCCGCGGGCCCCGTGTCCTTCACGCTCGGCGCATCCTCCAGCAGCCCACCGCGCAGCCCGGTCACCGAAGACCAGATCCAGAACTCCTGCTTCAGGTCAAACGCCGCATCTCGCACGATCGTGAGCGCGTGAGGCTCCTCCACCGCGAGCATGAACACGAGCGGATGCCGACTCTTCAGCAGCAAGCGCAGCCTGGCAAGATCGTCCATCGAATCCCCCTGTCGCCTATCTCCCCCGACTCACCATCAACACTCACCACCGCCCCGGCCGCTCCCCCGCCAGCGTGAACCTGTACCACCCCGGCATCCGATGGTATCGCGCGTACTCCGCCCCCACGCGACGAGCCATCGCCTCCACCTCGCGCTGCGTGAAGCCCGCCTCCACCGACACCCGCGCATCGTGACGAACGATCCGCGGTGTCCCCACCAGGATCACCTCCACCAGCGCCCGGTGCAGCCGCGACCGGTGCAGGTCGTTCCACACGATCCCCACTCGCGACACGCGGTCCATGATCCGCAGCACCGTGAGCGCCTCCACATCCTCCAGGTGGTGCAGGAACAGGCTCGCGTGGACGTAGTCGAACGAGCCGGCCCCGAACCGCTCGGTCAGACGCAGCGCATCGCCCCGCTCCAGCGTGATCCCCTCCCCGATCCGCGCATCCCGAGCCGACTCCGCCGCCACGTGCTCGCGCGCAAACTCCAGCGTCGTCTCGTGCAGATCCACACCCGTGATGCGGATGTCAAACCCCCGAGCCAGCCCCCACCGCCGCACCGCCACCGGGATGTCCGCCGACCCCGTCGCAAGGTCCAGCACCGTCACCGCCCGATCCCGAGGCCACTTCCTTGACCACCGCGCCAGGTGCTTCAGGAGCGCCGCCGAACCACCGAGCCGCCGATTCACCCACCGGATGTACCCCAGCGAGCGCCCGAGCTCATCGCGAGCCACCCCCGGATCATCCATCAGTTCAGGAGTCAGCCGCCGTTGCATCCGGGCAACCTATCACCCTGCGGCACCGCATCAGGCCGACAACGCGACGGGCCGTCGTGAGGGTTTCTTTCGGTTTGCTCCCGCCCGCTCTCCCCCGGTCCCGCACGCACCGGCGCATCGGACTCCTATTTGACGCTCCCGGCCCCACTCGGGACACTGCGGGGCTGCATCCCGGTCGGGGATCCGGGCGTATGGCCGGATCGCCCGCGCTGCTGGTAGGTCCGGCCTCGAGGCCGGGGCACGCCGGGGTGTGAGGTGGGTATCAGGGTTCCGTCCCGATCGGCCGCGCCGACGGGGCGCGGAGGATCGGTTCTCATGGCATCCAAAACCAGCGCCAGCGTCGGCATCATGGTCTTCCTGGCGATCGTCTCCGTCATCGCGCTGGGGTTGTTCGTCACCTCCATCGTCTTCTTCGCGCGGACCCAGCGCCTCAACAACGAGCTCACCCTCAAGCAGAACGACCTCGACGCCGCCGTCCGCGGCGATGAACGCGATGACCGGTGGGAAGAGCTCAAGCGCCTCTCGGGCAACAGCAAGGGCGTCGTCCGATTCCTCGATGAGAACCTGCGCGAGACCACCATGCTGGTCAGCGGGTCGCGGCGCGACACTCCCGCCGCCCTGCTCGAAAAGCTGAACGCCGCCGCCGGCGAGAACAAGACCCCCCTCCTCCAGCTTCTGGCCACCCGCGACACGGAGATCACCAACCTCACCGGCCGCGTGCGCGATGCCGAATCCGCCCGCGATGCCGCCCGCGCTGACCTTCAGGCACAGGTCGACCGCATCGCCTCGATGCAGAAGACCTTCGAGGACTCCAAGTCCGCCATGCAGGGCGAGATCGACTCCTACAGGAAGGAAGTCGAGGCCTACCGCACCGGTGTCGACACCGCCAAGACAAGCATGGACACCCGCGTCACGCGCATCCAGACCGATTCGGATGCCACCACCGCCGCCCTCGAGAGCCGCGTCAACACCCTCGAGCAGGAGCTCCTGGTCGCCAACGAACAGATCCGCAAGCTCCGCGCCGAGCGCTCCGCCGACTCTCTGGGCGCGCAGAACGAGGCCACCCTCATCGATGGCCGAATCGTCAGCACCAACCCCGCCGCTCGCGAGGTCTACCTCGACCTGGGCAAGAAGCACCGCATCGTCCTGGGCATGACCTTCGAGGTCTACACCAACGCCTCGGCCATCAAGGCCGACGAGCAGGGCAACTACCCCAAGGGCAAGGCCACCATCGAGATCACCCGCGTCCTCGATGACAACTCGTCCATCGCCCGCATCGTCCGCGAGGTCTCGGGCAACCCGGTCATCGCCGCCGATGTCATCGCCAACGCCGTCTTCGACCCCCGCAAGGTCTACTCCTTCGTCGTCTTTGGCAACTTCGATTTCGATGGCGACAGCGTCGCCACCCCGCAGGAAACCCAGAACATCAAGGGCATCATCGAGTCGTGGAACGGGCGGATCTCCGACGACATCACCGGAGACACCGACTTCGTCGTCCTGGGCGAGAAGCCCATCCTCCCCCCGCAGCCCAAGCCCACCGACCCCGTCGAGCTCACCGAACGCTACATCCTCCTCCGCCAGCAGGTCACCCGCTATGACTCGCTGCTCGAACGCGCCGGTCAGGCGGGCATCCCCATCCTCAACCAGAACCGCCTCTACACCCTCACCGGCGGGCTCGGTCGCTGATCCGCTCGCATCCCAGCGAGGCGAAGCGCCGTGGATGAAACCGACATCTCCGAGTCGCAGAGCCTGAAGCCCGCTGCGGCCGCTCCCCCCGCCCCGCGCCGAAAGAAGAAAAAGCTCCCCACCTGGACCCACCCGCTCCAGTACGCCGGCGCCCGCGCTGCGCTCGGGCTGGTCCAGATCGCGGGCATCGAGCCCTCGATGCGCTTCCTCCGCCGAGCGGCGAGCCTCTACGCCGTCTCGCCCCTGGGAAAGTCGCGCCTCCGCCGCGCCAAGGAGAACCTGCGAGCGTGCTTCCCCTCGTGGCATGAGGACCTCATCCACGACTACGCCATCGAGTCCTTCCGCCACCTCTGCTGCATCGGCGCCGAACTCGCCCTGGCCCCGCGGCTGCTCTCGCGCGAGGGCTACGCGGCCCACGTCGAACTGGGCGACATGACCGCCGCCCTCCGGGCCCTCTGCGGCGACCGCCCGTGCATCATGATCACCGGCCACGCGGGCAACTGGGAGCTCCTGGGCTCAACCCTCGCGGGGCTCGGCTTCAACATGCACGCCCTCTACCGGCCCCTTGACCTCAAGGCCCTCAACAGCTGGATGCACGAGACCCGCTCGCGCCGCGGCCTCGACCTCGTCGACAAGTTCGGCGCGGCCGAGATCCTCCCCGTCCTGCTCGAGAACCGCGAGCCCGTCGGCTTCATCGCCGATCAGAACGCGGGCGACCGCGGCATCTTCGTCCCTTTCTTCAACCGCCTCGCATCCGCCTACAAGACCATCGGCCTGCTGGCCATGAAGTACAACGCCACCGTCATCTGCGGCCACGCTCGCCGTCTCTCGGGCATCAGCGCCGCCGGCGCGCCCGAACGCGGCGGCCACACCTGGCGCCTGGCCACCCACGAGGCGCGCGAGGCCCAGTTCTTCCGCTACCGCATCGAGATCGTCGATGTCTACGGCCCCGATGACTGGCGCAACCACCCCGATCCGCTCTTCTACATCACCGCTCGATACCGCCGGGCCATCGAGACCATGATCCGCCGCGCCCCCGAACAGAACCTCTGGATGCACCGCTACTGGAAAAGCCGCCCGCCACACGAGCGCCGCGGCACCCCCTTCCCCGGCCAGCTCCGCGAGAAGATCGCCACCCTCCCGTGGATCGATGATGTCGATGTCGAGCAGATCGTCCAGCGCTCGGCCCGCGACGCCGCCGACTTCGCTCGCCGCTCATGAACTAGCGAGCCCCCGTGCCACCGATTCCTGCTCTGAGGAATCGGTGCTC
>JBIPMO010000398.1:0-2532 GCA_044369085.1 Phycisphaerales bacterium | reverse complement strand
GCGGGTTGGCGGGGCCTGGGGGGGGGGGGGGGGGGGGGGGGGGGGGGGGGGGCGGGGGGGGGCCCCGGGGTGCGGCCGTGGAACGGCCCAGATTCCGGGGACCGACCGGGCAGGCCGTTCGGGAGATGCCCGTTCGGGAGATGATAGCGGAGCCGCGGGCACGAAAGCGGGGAATCAAAGGCTGTAACGCCGGGGTCCGAGCGGGCGTAGATGGAGGCGTGCCGCGGTGTTCGCGGGCAACCGGGCCTCGGTTGATCCCAATGATCTGTCTGGTCGGCTGCGTGTGAAGGAGCATCTCATGAAGGTTCAAAGCGCATTCATCTCGATGGCGGCCGGGCTCGCGGTTTCGACGGCCGCCCTGGCCGGTCCGCTGACGGCCAACCACGTCGCCGCAGATGCGACCTGGGTCGCCCACATCGACATCGAAGCGTTCATGGCCTCATCGCTCGGCCAGCAGCCCGCTCTGCGCGAAGTGATGAGCGAACTGCACTCGGAACTGAACGGCGCGGAGGTGAATCTCGGGCTCGACCCCACCCGCGACATCAAGAACGTGACCGTCTCGGGCAAGGAGTCGGACGATGACAACGCCCTGATCGTGGTGAGCGCGACCAGCGCCCTCGATGCCCCGCTCGCCCGCATCGGCGACCTGGTCCAGGGCTACAACGCGATCACCGAGGGCGACCGGACGATCCACTCGTGGCGGATGGAAGATGAGACCGTCTACGCCTACGTCCGCCCGGGCACCGATCCGACCGAACGGATCGTCGTGTTCTCGGGCAACCTCGATCAGCTCCGCGCCGGCATGCTCCGCGTGGAGACCGGCCCGGCGGCCGCGCTCCCCGAAGCGATCGGCGGGCCCGGGCCCAGCGCCGGCTCGTTCGTCTACTTCCGCGGGGCCGACCTGGGCAGCGCGCTGGGCGAGGATGCCGCGGCCATGCTGCGCAGCGCCCAGGCCGTCACCTTCGAATCAGGCGATACCGCCGGGCGGTTCTTCGCCCGAGCGACCCTCACCACCGAGAACGCCGATGAGGCCACATCCATCCAGCAGATCGCCCAGGGCGTTTACGCCATGGCGCGGCTCGCGGTAAACAGCGAGCCCGAGGCCCAGCCCTTCATCGGCCTGCTCAATGGATTCAACGCCACCGTGAGCGGCGCGACCGTGACGCTCAGCTACGAGCACGACTCGGCCGAGATCGGCCGCATCCTGGGCGAACAGGCCCGCAACGGCGGCCTTGAAGCGCATCTGGAAGGGCTGAACCATGCGGGCGACCACGCCGAGCATCACAAGACCGCCAAGCTGAAGGTCGGCACTCCGGACGCCGCCGAGCCTCAGAAGCCCGAGTAACTCCAGCCCGGCGGCGTGACCGCAACCCTCGCGGATCCCACGGAGCACCGTGACCACCTTGAGCATCACCAACACCGATCTCCCGGCAACGGCGCTTCGCACGGAAGCGGCCGCCACGGCGACGGCACGCAGCGACGAGGAGCTGGCGGCGGAGGCCCGCGCCGGCTCCTTGTCTTGTTTCGGCACGCTCGTGGACCGGTACGAGGGAAGGCTGATCTCCTTCGTCTACCGCCGCGTGGGCTCGATGGATGAGGCGCGGGACTGCGTGCAGGAGGCCTTCCTGCGTGCCTGGGAGCGCCGCGAGACCTACCGCGTCGGCGAGCGCTTCTCCGCGTGGATGTTCACCATCGCCTCGCACGCAGCGACCGATAGCTGGCGAAAGCGCGAGCGAGCTTCGGCCATCCGGGACATCAAGCTCTCGCTCACGCGCGAGGACCAAGCACCGCCAGCGAGCAGCGACGACCGCGCACGTTCGAACGAGGCCGCCCGGGGGGCCGAAGTCTGGGAGATCGCCGAGCGGATCTTGCCGCCAGAGATCGTCGAGGCCCTCTGGCTCCGCTACGCCGCCGACCTGGAGGCCGACCAGATCGCCCGGGTTCTCGGGCGCAGCGGCGTGGGGGTCCGCGTCATGCTGATGCGGGCCCGCCGCAAAATCGCCGCGGAAATGCAGCGGCGCGGCATGGCCACCGAAGGTGACGAAGAAGGACTGGCCTCCAAGTGACGAGCATGCAAGAATGAACGAGTCGAGGACACACCGATGAACCGCCCAGCAAACTCCCGCAACAATGACAGCCGCCGCGCCAGCGAGAGCCGGGTTGATGGGCTGTTGCGCGCTGGCGCTGCCTCGCGCATCGCCGAGGGCACCGGGCGCCTCCGACCCGATGTCATCCGGGCCATCCGCGCCGGGGCACGCAGCGAAGAATCTCACGCTGGGGTTCTTCACGGCGCGCGGCATTGGTGGGGGGTCGGCGGGGCACTGGCAGCGGCTTTGGTGGCTCTGGCTGTGATGGTCGGGCAGCCGCAGGCCCCCGCGCCTCGGCACTCCGGGGGCATCGCGCAGACGACCCCGCCGCTCCGTCTGGACCCCTCCAGCACGCCGCGGCTCGTGACGGCCTCCGCCACGCTCGCGCAGAAGCCGCTGCAGGAAGAGGCTCGCCGCCTGCGTGCCGATGTCACCCGCGGCCTGA
>JBIPMO010000397.1:0-2536 GCA_044369085.1 Phycisphaerales bacterium | reverse complement strand
TGCAACGGGAACCTGGTCTCGGATTGCGGCGAGATCCGTCTGGGTCTGGTCGCGGACTGCGACAACGACGGGATCATCGACTCCTGCGAGATCGCATCGAACCCTGCTCTCGACTGCGATGGGAACGGTGTGCTCGATTCCTGCCAGATCGCGGCCAACCCCGGTCTGGACTGCAACTCGAACGGGCAGCTTGATTCCTGCCAGATCGCGGCGAACCCCGCGCTTGACTGCGATGGCAACGCGCAGCTCGACTCCTGCCAGATCGCTTCGAACCCGGCGCTTGACTGCGACAACAGCGGGTCGCTGGACTCCTGCCAGATCGCGGCGAACCCCGCTCTTGACTGCCAGCCCAACGGGCGTCTGGACTCCTGCGACATCGCGCTTGGGTTCTCGACCGACAGCAACGGCAACAACCGGCCCGATGAGTGCGAGGCGTGCCCCGGCGATGCCAACGGCGACTTCGCGGTGAACTTCGCCGACGTGACGGCGGTGCTCGGGAACTTCGGTGCCGACTATGGCACCGGGACTGGCCCCGGCGATGCGAACGGGGACGGCGTGGTGAACTTCGCGGACATCACTGCGGTGCTCGGGAACTTCGGCAGCGCGTGCTGATCCGGGCTGAGTGCCGTTGATTTGCAACTTCCTGCGTCGCGGGTCATGCTTGGCCCGCGACGCTTTCTTTTTCACTGATTTGCGGGAGGTTCAGCGCATGCGCTGGTTTCTCAAGCGGGTTCTGCTGATCGTTTGCGTGCTCGTGTTCGTGGGTGTTCCGCTGAGCGGGCTGGGGGTGTACCTGACGCTGCGTGCATCGCTTGCTCGCCAGGGCGGCGCGGTGGTCGACGGGTCGCTGGCCGGGGCCGTCGAGATTTCGCGGGATGGTCGCGGGGTGCCGGTGATCCGGGCGAGTTCGGGATCGTTCGAGGATGCGGCGTTCGGGCAGGGTTTCGTGCACGCTCAGGAGCGTTTCTTCCAGATGGATGGTCTGCGTCGCGCGGCGGCGGGCGAGATCGCAGCGCTGATCGGGTCGGCCGGGGTGGAGATGGACAAGAAGGTGCGGCCCTACCGGTGGCGGTCGATCGCGCCCAAGATCGTGGCGAACCTGCCCGAGCGTCATCGCAAGTGGATCGATGCGTACACGCGCGGGGTGAACGCGGGGCTGGCGGACCTGGGGGCGCGGCCGCCGGAGTATGTGGCGCTGCTGAGCGCTCCCGAGCCATGGCTGGTCGAGGACTCGGTGCTGTGCGCGATGGCGATGCACGACAACCTGACGTTCGGGCATCAGTTCGAGTGGCGTCGCGAGGCGCTGCGGGCGGCGTTCGACGAGCCTGCGGCGGAGTTCTTCATGCCCGCATCGAGCCGGTGGGACACACCGATCGACGGGCCCGCGGGTGATCCCGCCGGGGGTCGGGCTGTGCCCGGGGCGGAGGTTGTTTCGCGGGCGCGGGATGCGGCCAAGCGGGCCGAGGAGGATCGCCAGGAGCGGACCGAAGCGACCCCGCCGCGTGGTTCGAACAACTGGGCGGTGGCGGGGTCGCGGACGGCCGATGGCCGCGCCATCCTTGCGAACGACATGCACCTGGGGTTGATGGTTCCGCCGACGTGGTTCCATGTGCAACTCGAATGGGGCGGGCGGCGGGCGGCGGGGGTGTCGCTGCCGGGGGTGCCCGGGATCGTGGCGGGGAGCAACGGCGATGTGGCGTGGGGTTTCACCAACGCGACGGCGGACCTTGAGGACTGGGTGATCATCGAGGTGGATCCGAAGGATGCGGGCCGGTACCTGGTGCCCGAGGGCGGGAGCGAGGCGTTCGGATCGGTGACCGAGGTGGTGCGCGTGCGCTTCGGCCAGCCGCTCACGCTGACGTACCAATCGACGCGCTGGGGGCTGGTGACGCGGCGCGACAGCGTTGGTCGGCCCATGGTGCTGAAGTGGCCCGCTCTTGATCCTGCGACGGTGAACATCGGGATCCTGGATGCGATCAACGCGAGGACGCTGGAGGAGGCGGAGTCGGCGGCTCGTTCGTGGTGGGGCCCGCCGCAGAACGTGGCGATCGCATCGCGCGATGGGCGGGTGGCTCTGGTGGTATCGGGGTGGATCCCGCAGCGCGAGGGGTTCGACGGGCGGTACCCGGTGTCGTGGGCGAGCGGGGCTGCACGCTGGGCGGGGCCGATCGATGAATCAACGCGGCCGGCGATTGTCGATCCGCCGGGCGGCGCGGTGTGGTCGGCCAACAGCCGGGCGTTTTCGGTGGAGAAGGCGAGTGTGCTCGGGGGTGAGTGGTCGCTGGGAGAGCGGGCTCGGCGGATCGCCGAGCTGCTGGCGCGGCCCGGTGCGCCGGGCGAGCGTGACATGCTGGCGATGCAGCTCGACACGCGTGTCGAGCTGATGGACTTCTACCGCGATGTGATCCTGAAGCTGGTGCCCGAGAACGAGAGCGATGTGATTCTGAAGCGTGCTCGCGACGCGGTGGCGGGGTGGAACGGGAACGCGGAAGTGGATCAGGCGGGGTTTGCTGTTCTGGATCGCTTCCACCGGGCG
>JBIPMO010000396.1:0-2550 GCA_044369085.1 Phycisphaerales bacterium | reverse complement strand
ATCTTGGCGGGCCCCCCGTCACCGATGTTCCGGCACAGCGCCGCGACGGCCGCGAGGGCCGACATCCCCGTGACGCGCGGCTCGATGATGTGTGTCACTCGTTCGAGCATGACGGCGATGGCGGCATTAGCGCTTGGCGCTCTTGCCGGTCTCGTGGGAGAAGAAGGTCTGCGCCAGCGCCAGCCCGAACTGCCGCGCCACGGCCTGCTCGGCCTGGGCGCGCTGCGCGAGGTCGCTGGGGATCTCGACGTTATTGACCTTGGTGTTGGGCTCCATCACCAGCCGGTAACCGACCCCGCCGCCCGGCGGCCAGATGCGCTGGTTGTCGCGAGCGTTCACCACCTTGACCGACCCGATCACGCTCGGGGAAAAGGTTCCGCCATCGCGCGAAAGCGTCCAACGCTCCATGGCGACGTAGATCACCGCATCGGCACCCAATCGTTCGCCGAGTTCCGCGACCGAGAGCGGCGTCCCGAACTGATCCTCATCGGCCGACAACCGCAGCGCCGCCTTGCCCGCGATCAGCTTGTCCTTCGCCACCGCGCCCTCGCTGAGCAGAGCCTCCTCCGCGGCCAGCGAGATCTCCTCACGCAGCGAACGCCGGGGAACGCGGCTCTTGAGGTCGTCCACCACGATCACATAGTTGAGGTTCTGGTCAAGCTCGAACAGCGCATCGGTCTTGTCGGGCCCCGCAGCGATCACCGCGAGCGGCCCGACGATGTTGCATCCGGCCCCGACGGTCAACGCGGAGAGAACGAGAATCCTGAGGATGATTCGAGCATGGACCATGTGTGAGTTGCTGACGTGAAAGTTCAAACGCACCTGACGCTGAGCCAAGTTCTGATGCATCTCCTGATGCCTTCGGTCAATACTCCGGGTAGTACGGCTCCTGATGCTCGTAGAACAGCCACGAGGCCCGGTCGATCAGCCGTTGCTCGAGCCCGGCCTGAACCTGCTGCTCGTTGATGTCGGCCGGGCCCATGCCCTTCTCCGTGGGGTAAGGGACCTGCACCGTCTTGGTGAATGCGAACTCGGTCGGTGTCGAGCCGTCCGCCTCGACCACGCCGATGCGGGCCGCCGCCAGCCCGTCCCACAGGTACGCGTTCCCCGGCTCATTCAGCCGGTAATCGAGAACTTCGATCACGATGATCCGCTCGATCCCCAGATGCTCGGCGAGCCTCGGGTACGACCAGGCCACCCAGTCCGGGTTGGTGAGCTGGAACTCGATCATCGCGATCGGAGGCACAACACCTGATGCGCCAACGTTGTTGGCGGGATCGATCAGCCGCTCGATCATCCGCCCCATCAGACGGGGGAACAGCGTCGGGTACTGCCCCTGCAGCACCCGGTCTCCGGTGACGATGACGCCGAACGTCTTGCCGGTCAGCCCGTCGTACTCGCCCGCCACCGCGTGGGTGGATGACCGCTTGTAGGACTCGGCCATGCCGCCCGCCGCCGCGGCGAGCACGCAGCCCGACATCGCGAGGCTGGCCGCAGCCAGCAACAGCGCAGCGCCCGCGCGACGAGTTCGCATCGCGGATCGGGAGACTGGACTCGTGATCGGATCCTTCATGGTCGAGCTTCGGACCGCTTCAGCTGAGCGGCAGGGGCTTCCGGCGAGCCTCACTGCCAAGTGAGGACTTTATACACCCACGCCGCGATCAGCAGCCCGAGCGTGGTCCACAGCGTCCGCCGCCCCATGAGCCCGGCGACCGCCGACCCCAGGTTGGATCCATACGCGGCCACGTGCCCGGAGATCCAGAACGCCATCGAAGTCGCCACCGCCAGGACCGTGCCCATCGGCTGGGACCTGAACGACGAGATCAGGTCCCCGTTCGCGGCATGGGCGAACGCCGTGGTCATCCCGCAGGTCATGCAGGGCTTGCCAGTGACCGCCAGCCACGTGCACGATTGCAGCCCCGCCCCCGAGCGCAGCCGGAGCTGCTCGTGAGTCCCGAACCCCGATGGCGAAGGGGTCAGCCACGCCGCGATGCACAGCACCGCGAGGCAGGAGGCCGCAACAAACAGTGCGGCAAGGCGATGACTCAATGGGATCGCGGGCACAGGGAACGATCAGCCGGCGTGCGGTCAGTAGGACACAGTGCCAGAGTCTACCGGCCCCAACGCCACGCACTGCCTCAATGTCTCGAGGCTGGATGGCTGGATGGCTTGGCGCCTTCCCCCGCTCAATCAAACCGGAACACGCCCTTGCGGTAGCCGTAGATGTATGCCACCACCGTTGTGAGCATGAAAAAGAGCACGCGTCCCAGGAACACCGCCCCCTCGGGGGTCCGCGGATCGATCCCCGTGAACGTCGCCGCCCACGGGTAGAGGAAGATCACCTCGACATCGAAGACCAAGAACGTCATCGCGATCACATAGAACCGGACGTTGAACCGCTTGCGAGCGGTCCCGATCGTGTCCATCCCCGATTCGTAGGTCTTGCTCTTGACCGCCCCGTCCCGCGTCGGGCCCAGCAGGCGCGTGACGACGAGGTTCACGACGGCGAAGGTGAGCGCCATGAGGATGAGCAGAAGGATCGGCAGGTAG
>JBIPMO010000395.1:0-2554 GCA_044369085.1 Phycisphaerales bacterium | reverse complement strand
CGGGAGTAGCGGCGGCGTCGCGCGGCTCGCGCTCAGTCTTCCAGCGGTTCGCGGAAGCCGATGATGGCGGGGGTGTCCCCCAGGCGTGTCCAGCAAGCGGCTCGGCCGCGGGGTTCGCTGGCGCTCGTGAGGTGGGCCAGGTACCGCTGCAGCGCGCAGCAGGTGAAGCGAGCCAGGTACTCGGCGGAGGCGGTGGGGTTGAAAGCCTGGATCTGCGCGATGAGCTGCTCGACGGTCAGGGCCGCCTCGGTGAGTTCCATCTCGATGCAGCTGGGGAGGTATTCGGCGGTGGCGACCATGGTCTGCTCCTGTCGTGCATGGCGCGGCCATTTGGTCGCGCTGATGAATCACCACATCGTCTCGTGGCGTTGACTGAGTGCAACGTGTAACCACATCGGACGTTGCGGCGTTGTGGTGTGCCGGCAACATGTACCGTTGGTTGTGGGCGCAAGATTGTGCACCACGACCGGTAGATTCTGGCCGTTGGGCCTCTTGAAGCGCGTGGCTACACTGCGGGCATGCGAGCCATCGTCATCGAGCGTCAGGGGAAGGTCGTAGCGCCGAACATCGCCGCGGTGATGGACTGGCCCGAGTTGCCGGCCACGCCCGGTGCGGGTGAGGTTCACGTGCGCACGCACGCATCGGCGCTCAACCACATGGACATCTGGGTGGGGATGGGGATCGCGGGGATCGAGATGACGTACCCGCGCGTGTCGGGGTGCGATGCGTGCGGCGTGGTGGAGCGGGTGGGGGCGGGGGTTCGCGAGGCGTGGATCGGCAAGCGCGTGGTGGTGAACGCGATGTACTACCAGACGCGCGCACCGCGGCCCGAGGACCCGCCCGGGTCATCGTTCATCCCGGACATGGAGCTGATCGGCGAGCACATTCACGGGATGCACCGCGAGCGCTTCGCGTGCCCGGCGGAGAACCTGGCGCTGGTTGGGGAGGATGTTGATCCGCCCATCGCGGCGGCGTTCGGGCTGGTGTTCCTGACGGCGTACTCGATGATGGTGAGCAAGGGGCGTCTGCGGCCCGGGCAATGCGTACTGATCACGGGGATCGGCGGCGGTGTCGCGACGGCGGCGCTTTCGATCGCCAAGTGGATGGCGTGCCCGGTGATCGTGACGAGCCGGCATCAGTGGAAGCTGGACCGGGCGCGGGCTCTGGGGGCGGACCACCTGATCCTGGATTCCGGACAGGACTGGTCGAAGGATGTGCGGGGGCTGACGGGCAAGCGCGGCGTGGACATGGCCGTGGACACGGTGGGCAAGCCGACGCACATGACGTGCATCAAGTCGCTGGCGCGGGGCGGTGCGTACGTGACGGCGGGGAACACGGCGGGCCCGATCGCCGAGACGAACATCGCGTACATCTTCTGGAACCAGCTTCGTGTGCTGGGGTCGACGATGGGGACGAGCGATGAACTGCGCGAGCTGACAGCGCTGCTCCGCGGGAAGAAGATCGCGCCGGTGGTTGACTCCGTGCTGCCCTGGAGCGATGGAAAGAAGGCGTGGGAGCGGCTCGAGGCGGCGGAGCAGTTCGGGAAGATCGTGCTGGACTGGAGTTGAGGGGGACGGGGGAAGGGACCAGGGATCAGGGATCGGGGACCAGGGATCGGAACGAGCCCGGAACGCCAGTGACGGGTCGGTTGTTGGGGATCGGGGATAAGGGATCGGGGATCAGAGAAGAAGCTGCCCCTGAAACGAAGTGGGAGAGCTAGATCCTCCATGCGATCTTTGCCGCCGCTGCGGCGTTGCTCTTGACCAGCGCGATGTTGGCGCGGAGCGTGGCGCCGTTCGAGAGTTCATGCAGCCGTCCGAGGACGAAGGGGGTGACCGCTCGGGCGGTGATGTTCTTTTCGTGCGCTTCGCGTTCGGCTTGGGCGAGCCAGTGGTTCCACTGCGCCGGGTCGAGCTCATCGGCTTGCGGGATGGGGTTTGTGATGAGGATGCCGCGGCCGGTGCGGGCGAGCTCGCGGCGGATGAACGCCGCAAGGTCCTGCTCGTCATCGAATCGTGCATCGACCGCGCACCCGCCATCGCGGAGGTAGAAGGCGGGGAAGCGGTCGGTGCGGAGGCCGATGACGGGCACCCCGATGGTTTCGAGGGCCTCGCGGGTGGCGGCGACATCAAGGATGTTCTTGACACCGCTCGAAACGACCGCGACGGGGAAGCGAGCGAGGGCGGTGAGATCGGAGGAGATATCCAGAGCGGTGGCGTAATTCTTGTGGACCCCGCCGATGCCGCCCGTGGCGAAGAGGCGGATGCCCGCCGCGGCGGCGAGCTCCATGGTGGCGCTGACGGTGGTCGCGGCGTGGGAAGCGCGGTGCATGAGCGCGCCGAGGTTGCTGGTGTTGGCCTTGGGAACTTCGCCTGCTTCGAGCAGGAGCTTCAACTCGTCATCGGTCATGCCGACGGTGGGCACGCCTGCGACGATGCCGATGAGGGCGGGGATCGCGCCTTGCGACCGGACGATGCCGCAGAGATCGCGGTGGAGGTCGAGCGCGGCGGCGGGCGGGACGCCGTGAACGAGCAGGGTGGTCTCGAGGGCGACG
>JBIPMO010000114.1:0-8952 GCA_044369085.1 Phycisphaerales bacterium | reverse complement strand
GTGAGAGTGCCCCGGGAGATCGTTCGTCGCTGATGGTCACGGCACTGATCGCAGTCGGAGCAATAGCGCTGCTAGCGTTGTTCCTCAAAGCCCGTGGCGCCTGATCCCGTCGATGCAACACGAAAGGAGCGACCGTGAAGCTCGTGATGCGCATGCTCTTGCTCGGCGTGATCATCGCCGGATTCTTCGGGCCCAGCTTGCTGAACTCAAGCGAGGAAGCCGACGCTTCACGACGTGAAACGGCCGCTCCTGCGCAACCAGCTGAGCACCTCCCCCAGTCGATCCAGGGCACCTCACCAAACCCCGCTCCGATGCCCCCGTCCTCGAAACGCGGCCGCTTCCTCGAAACGGTCTACGATCTCGGTCGCGTCACCCCCTACTCAGGCACACTCGTCGCACAGTTCGCTGCGGTCAATGAAAGCAACACGCGCATACGCATACTGCGCATGATTCCTGATTGCGGCTGCGCTCGAACTGAATATGTCGCCTCGCCCATCGAACCGATGCACGCCGCCGTCTGCAGCGTGCACTTCGACCCCTCGGGCAAGCTTGGGAAAGTTGAGGTTGGCGTCCTCGCGGCGTTCGATGATGACCCCGATCGCCCCGTCCAGTTGCGCATACGCTGTGATGTTGTGGACGTCGTGACAATCACGCCGCGTTCGCTCGACCTCGGCGCCTTCTCCGATGAGCTCGGAGCAGCCGCCACAGTCGAAGTACGGAACATGAGCGACGAGTCTGTGATGGTTCAGCTCCACGAGTCACCCGACCAGCTGAACATTACGTTCCCGGATGGTCCTGTCGCGCCGCCCAACGCCAGCATCAGGCTGCAGGTCAGCGTCCCTCCCGAATCAGGTCTGACAGAAGCCATCGATGGCGTGATCCGTCTCGGGATCGGCGAAGAACAACTCAGTGCAAACTTCACCGTCAAAGGTGCACCCGGCTCATCGGCGATCGAAGCGATCCCATCGCGTATCGGGCTGGGCTTCGTAAGCAGCATCGCTCGCACGCCACAACGAACACTCCTGCGCCTCGAAAGTCGTGACGGACTTCCATTCTTGATCGACAGGTTCGAGTGCGACGATTGGGACGTCGATGCAAACCTACCGGCCGAACCGGAGCTGTCCTTCACCGTACACCTCGCGTTCACCCCGCGAGTCTCAGCATTCCAGCCCGGCCCGATCACAAGCGAGTTGATCACGCATGTCGTAGTTGGCGGTGAGCGACGCACTGTCCGCACCCCGGTGCGGGCGTTCATCGATAAACCCGCACAGACGGGAGGGAACTGATCATGTCGCGTGCACTCAACACGAGCGAGCCGTCAATCGCCTCATACACAACGTTGCACTCAGCCGCGCGCTCCTTGCTTGATCGTTTCATCTCATACTGCGAACGCCTCCCCATTTGGCAGATCGCGGGGTGTGCGCTGTGCGTCGTACTCGGTCGAGGCTTGCTCGACCAGATCAGCGCAGACAGACCGCTGGACGTGCCCAGATTTCTGCTGCTGCATGCACCGTTGTCGTATCTCGCGATCGGATGGAGCCTCGTGCTGATTCTTGCCGCACTCTCGGGCTGGTCTCGCGACAAGGCCGCACGCCTTATAGCCGTCGGACTGCCCGTGATCCTGCTCGTCCCCCTCATCGATCAGGTGAACTCCGCACAACCCGCGTCGCACGCCGGATACTTCGCCCTCGCGGCCAACTTCGGACTGACTCATCTAATCCGCTCGGCGGTTCTCATGATGCCGCAGCCCGACGTGACACTCGGGCAGCAACTCGTCGTCCAACTCACCTCACTCACTATGGGATTACTTGTCTTGTACGCCCGGCGCAGCCTCGCGCTCGCCCTGGCTTCATGGGCACTCGCAATCTGCGTGCTCTACATGTACGGGTCGCTTGCCGCGGCGGTGCTGCGTCAATCCGATTGGCTGACGACCGCGGCGGCGGCCCTCGCAGGAGCAGCCGACACAACCAAGCCCGCCCTCTATGGGATCCTGCTAGATTTCGATGCCGCGATGTCCGCTGCGTACCTCCTGCTGGTGCTCCTGCACGCCGCGATCGGCGCCGCGTGCTGGAGGGCCGGCATCGAAAGCCAGATGCTGCGGAATCTCCGTGCCTTACGACTGCTCCACTATCTGCTGATGTTTGCGATCGGGCTGGCGCTGAGCCTCGCGTCCCCGCAGGCCGTCAGCCTCGTGCTCGGTGCGACGACGAATATGCTCGGGATCGCCCTCGCCGCAGCGATGATCGTGAGTCTTTTCATCGCCGCGGTATGGCTCAACGACCTGTGCGACCGGGATATCGATCAGACATCCAATCCGGATCGCCCCTTTGCTTCGGGCCGCATCTCAACTACTCATCTGGTCATACTCATCGCGCTCACGGGCATCTACGCGATCGCCGCGGCCGCCACCCTCGGAGGTCCGAGCATGGCGATTCTCATGGTCCTCGCCATGCTTTCCTTCGCCTACTCTGTCCCGCCAATACGCCTACGCACTCATCTCGGCATTGCACACGCCGTGATCGGCGTCATCTCCGCCACCGTGATGCTCTATCCCTACATCCTCTTGGGCACTCAAGAGAAGTTCCGCCCTGACGCCGCATGGTTCGTCACGATCGCAATGGCGATCGCGCTCCTCTCGACCGCAAAGGACCTCAAGGATGCTCTCGGCGATGCACGCAACGGCGTGCGCACCCTCGTCACCGTGTTCCCCGGCTCCACAGGCAAGTGGCTGACCGCACTATGCTCGGCGATCGGTGCACTGCTGCTTGGATACACAGTCTTCGGCTTTCATGTGATTCTCTCGCTCGCATGCGCTGGCTCGCTGATATCGACGTACATCATGCTGCGTATGCCGCGTGGAGACAGACTCCTGCTCGCCCTCCATCTGCTCTGGATGATGAACGTGCTCGTCGTTGCGACGCTGCTGTGTCGCGCCTGATCGCCTGCACAAGCGCGACTCGAGCGACGCGAGGTGGATGGACTATACTTGCATAACTGACAGTGAGGGACGCTCCGCGTCGTGCATGACGAACTCACATCGCACACTCGCAGAACGAGACTGTTCTGCATGCAATCGCTGCTCACAGCGATCCTGGTCATCTTCAGAGTGTCATGGTACAGGCTGGGTAGCGGTCGCGGTGACGCCTCTTGCTGCGGACCGGCGTCGGGGGTGGGAGTGTTGGCCGCCTCTGACTTGGCTTGCTGCTCGGCTGCTTGCTGGTGCTTGAAGAGGATCGCCATGGAGGCGGGGCGCTGCTCGGCACGCCTGTGCTGGTGGCCTCCGTGCCATACGCGTCGCCCACCAGCGCGATGATCAGATCGCAGCCGGCGATGTAAGACTCGATCTGCTCGGGCAGCGGCGCTTCCTCTGTTGGAAGTCTTCCTGCACTTTGACGGTGCGGCCGATGGCCCGCAGGTCGCTGGCGAGCGCATCCCGCAGCCCTTGAACTGAGCCGACGCGCACGAAATGAAGATCGTCTTCGGACCGGACACGGCTACCACCTCAGGAGTGCCGAACCTACCTTCCTTACGAAAAGCGGACTGTCAAGGTTGCCGCCGGAATCGTCAAGTGTATCCGACGGCCTTGGCCCGCCGCTCTTGGCGAGGTCGGAGGCAGGAACGGAGCGATCTTCCGCCCGGGCCGAGAGGAGATGCGCCCCCCACATCCAAGCCTAGCTGTCGAGCTGACTTCCGATGAACATGGCCGATCGATCGAGCCAGGCCAGAGAGACACGCCGCGTACGCGAGCAGCGCGAAGCCAACGAGCCGTCTACGCTTTGCCATGTGCGGCCGCTACACGAATCTCTTCAAGTGGAAGCAGCTTCATCGGCTGATGACGCTCACCACCCCGCCTATGGAACTCGGCGAGCGCTACAACATCGCGCCGACGCAGTCGGCACCGGTGGTGCGGGCGGCGGATGTGGGTGGTGTGTGTGTCGATCTGCTGCGCTGGGGGCTGATCCCTTCGTGGGCGGATGATGCTTCGATCGGGGGCGGGCTCATCAACGCGCGGTCGGAGACCGTTGCGCAGAAGCCCGCGTTCCGAGCTGCGTACCGCGGCCGGCGCTGCGTCGTCCCCGCCAGTGGTTTCTACGAGTGGCAGGCGATCACCGCGGAGAAGCGCAAGCAGCCGTACTACATCGTGCCCGCGGCGGATGATGATCTGTTCCTTTTCGCCGGGCTGTGGGAACGGTGGACCACCAGGGATGGCGGCGATGCGATCGAGTCGTTCGCGATCCTGACCACATCCGCCAACGAGTTGATGGCCACGTTGCACGAACGCATGCCCGTCATCCTTGCACCGCAGGATGCGAGCTCCTGGCTCGACGCCGCATCGGAAACAGCAAAGCTCGAAGCCCTCTTCACACCATTCCCAAGTGATCAGATGCGGAAGTACCCAGTTTCCACGCTGGCGAACAGCCCTCGCAACGACTCGCCCGCATGCATCGAGCCCAGCGAAGAACTCGGAACTGGCCTCCTCTTCTGAGGGGTCAAGGCTTGATTTCAGAGGCTCGGGGCATATCCTAACACAATGCGAACACTGCTCTTGAATGAGTTGCAGAAACGGATTGCCTCCGTGGCCGAGCGCGATCGACCCAGTTGCGGGCGGCTCGAAGCTCGCTGGGGGGCGACGCTGGCGCTGGGAGTCGCGCACGAGTGGTTCGCGGATTCGTACCTTGATGAATCAGGACACCGGTCTTCATCTGACCGTTCATGGTTCCCCCCGCTGTGTTTGCTGGCGGATCTGGCGGCGAGCGCTGTCGCGGCCCGGCACCAAGAGGGGCTCGTTCTGTGGATCGGTCGGCGGTGCCTCCCGTACGGGCGGATGCTTGCGCGGTGGCCCGTGCTTCTGCGTGCGAGCGTGCTGGTGGATGCCCCTGACGATGCAGCGCGGCTCTGGCTGATTGATATCGCGGCGCGCTCACCTTCGGTCGCGGCGGTCATCGCCGATGGGCACGGGCTGCGCGTGGCATCGACGCGGCGGATTCAACTGGCCGCGGCATGCGGGGGCGGGCTGTGCATGCTGGCTCGCCCGCCCGAGGAGTCGCGGCTGCTGTCGGCCTGCGCAGCGCGATGGCGGGTGAGCCCCGAAGTAACGACTGGTTTCAGGCCTCGATGGAGCGTCGGCCTGATTCGCGACAAGACAAGCCCGGCGATGACGGATCGCTCGCCCCGATGGCTGGTGGAGTGGAGTGATGAAGCGGGTGCTGTCGGTGTGGGTCCCCGGATGGTCGGTGCAGCGGGTGAGGCGGCGGATGATGTCCGCTTCCGAGCCTCGGCCTGATGCGCTGCTGATCGTTCGCGATGTTGGCGGGCAGCGCGTGGTGATCCACGGCTGCTCTGTCTCTCTCCGCGCTGGGGTGCGGGCGGGGCTGACGCTGTCTCACGCGACCGCTCTGCTCTCGCCCCGCACCGTGCACACGTGCGAGCATCAGCCCGAGCGCGATGCCGCGGCGCTGCGGGGCCTCGTTCGCTGGGCCAGTCGGTGGTCGCCTGTCATCGAAGCCGACCCGCCCGATGGTTTGCTGATGGATATCACCGGCTGCGCCCACCTCTTCCGAGGCGAGGAGCGTCTTGCAGGATCACTCAGACGAGCCTTGCGGGCCCTGGGCTTGCGGGCCAAGCTGTGCATCGCGAGCAACATCGGGGCGGCGTGGGCGGTTGCTCGCCACGGGAAGAGCGGCCTCTGTGTGCTGCCGCATGGCCATGAGGAGGCGGCGATCGGGCCGCTGCCCTGCCGGGCGCTCAGGCTTGAGCCAGAAGTGATCGCTGCGCTTGAGGAAGTCGGGGTCGAGCGCGTGCGCGAGCTGCTGGAACTGCCGCGCTCAGCCCTGCCCGCACGCTTTGGTTCGGGGCTCGTCATGCGCATCGATCAGGCCCTGGGGCTGCTGCTCGAACCGGTGTGGCGAACGCAGGAGCAGGAGCGTCTGATGGCCACGCTCGAACTTCCGGGCGGGACCACGCGGCTCGAGGCGCTCGAAGCGGCGGCGCGGAGGGTGCTCGATGACCTGTGCGCACGGATCGCTGCGCTCGAATCCGGTCTGCGAGCCATCGAGATCACGCTGGAAAGGATCGGATCGCAGGCGGTTTGCCTTTCGATCGAGCTCGGCAGCCCCAGCCGCAGCCCCCGACACCTCTGGTCGATGCTGTGGCCCAGGCTTGAGCGCGTGAACATGGGCTTCGGCATCGAGCGGGTGACCATGACGGCCCTGCGCGCGGCGCGCCTCCCGCATCGGCAGAAGACCCTGCCGGTGATCGGCGAGGCAACCGGCGTGCGCGACGCGGCGGCGGGCGAACTGCTCGACACCATCGCGGCCCGGATCGGGCGCGAGCGCGTGCTGAGGTTCGAACTCGCTGGCAGCCACATCCCCGAGCGGGCCGCGGTGATCGCTCCGTACTTTGCCGCAGGCGGACGCCCGAACATGCCCGGAGCCGCTACAAATCTGTCGCCGCGCCCGTCCGTGCTCATTGATCCTCCCGAGGCGGTTCGTGTGATCGCGTTGACACCAGATGGGCCGTTCAGCCGCTTCACATGGCGTGGGCGGATCAGCGAGGTTGTGGTGTGCGAAGGCCCGGAACGAATCGCCCACGAGTGGTGGCTCGGCAGGTCGCCAGCGCGTGACTACTTCCGTGTGCAGGATGAGGCGGGGCGCTGGGTATGGCTGTTCCGCGAGGCGGAGGCTGCGCACTGGTTCATCCACGGGGTGTGGGCCTGATCATGCCCGAAGCTCCGCACAACAAGCCACGCAGCCACCCCTTCAAGGCCGGGCCAACCGCCACACGGCGCGACCGAACTCCTGCAAGCACTGGCTACATAGAACTCGCCGCGCTCAGCAACCACTCGTTCCTGAAGGGGGCGAGCCATCCGGAAGAGATCGTCGAACGGGCGGCGGCGCTTGGCATGCCCGCCGTCGCCATCACCGATGAGAACACCTTGGGCGGCTTGGTGCGAGCCCATGTCGCGGCCAAACAGCACGGTATTCAGCTCGTCGTCGGCTGCCGTCTGCTGCTCGAATCCGCTGGTGGCCTTGACCTGCTCGTCTACCCCACCGATCGGGCCGCGTACGGCCGCCTGTGCAGGCTGCTGACCGTTGGCAAGCGGCGCGGGCTCAAGGGCGAGTGCCGCTTGATGCTCGAAGATGTCCGCGAGCACGCCGATGAGCTCCTGGCGGTCGCATGCCCGAGCGCGGAACGGCCGCTCGATGATCGGACTGTGAACCAGCTTCGTGAACTGCGCGGCATCTTCGATCAGGACCGGCTTTCGCTCGCCCTGCACCGCGCGTACGCCGCGCAGGATGAGGAGAAGGCGCGATCGCTGGATCAGCTATCGGCGGACATCCGTGTGCCGCTGGTTGCGATGAACGATGTGCGATACCACACCCCCGAGCGCCGGCCGCTGCAGGATGTGCTGACGTGCATCCGACTGGGCCTCACGGTCGAGACGGCAGGGTTCGCTCTGTCTCCGAACGCCGAGGGACATCTCAAACCGCCCGATAAAATGGCCCGGATGTTCGCCGGGCAACAGCGTGCGCTCTTGCGCTCCGGCGAGATCGCCCGTCGATGCGAGGGCTTCTCGCTCGACCAGCTCCGCTACGAATACCCCGATGAGGTCTGCCCGGCGGGCACAACGCCGATGCAGCATCTGATCGACCTGACGCGACACGGTGCTACGGAGCGGTTCCCCTCCGGCGTGCCCGATGCAGTGCGGGCCCAGATCGACCACGAGTTCACGCTGATCGATCAGCTCGGCTACGCCCCCTACTTCCTGACCGTCCACGACATCGTGTCGTTCGCCCGCTCGCGCGGCATCCTGTGCCAGGGGCGCGGCGCTGCGGCCAACTCCGCCGTCTGCTACTGCCTGGGTGTCACCTCGGTGGACCCCAGCCGCATCAACCTGCTCTTCGAGCGCTTCGTCAGCCGCGAGCGCGACGAGCCACCCGACATCGACATCGATTTCGAGCACGAGCGCCGCGAGGAGGTCATCCAGTACCTCTACACCAAGTACGGGCGCGAGCGAGCAGCGCTCACCGCCGAGGTGATCACCTACCGCGGCCGCAGCGCTGTCCGCGAGGTCGGCAAGGCGATGGGGCTCTCGCTCGACTGCGTCGATTCACTGGCCAAGACCCTGGACTGGTGGGACGCGGGGACGATGACCAGCGAGCGACTGCGCGAACTCGGCCTTGACCCCAGCGACCCCACGATGCGGCGGACGCTCGCGCTGTGCGAGCAGCTCCGCGGCTTTCCGCGGCATCGCTCGCAGCACGTGGGCGGGTTCGTGCTCAGCAGGGGCCCGCTCTGCGAGACCGTGCCCATCGAGAACGCCGCGATGCCCGACCGCACCGTCATCGAGTGGGACAAAGACGACATCGATGCGCTGGGCCTGCTCAAGGTCGATGTGCTCGGGCTTGGCATGCTCACCTGCATCCGCAAAAGCCTTGACCTGATACGCACCCACCACGCTCGCCCGTTGACGCTCGCGACCATCCCCGCAGAGGATCCCGAGGTCTACGACATGGCCTGCCGCGCCGACACGGTCGGGGTCTTCCAGATCGAGAGCCGGGCCCAGATGTCGATGCTGCCCCGTCTGCGGCCGCGCTCGTACTACGACCTGGTGATCGAGGTCGCGATCGTCCGGCCCGGGCCGATCCAGGGCAACATGGTGCACCCCTACCTGCGCCGCCGCAACGGTGAAGAACCCGTGACCTACCCCGATGATGCGGTCCGCTCGGTCCTCGGGCGCACGCTCGGCGTCCCGCTGTTTCAGGAGCAGGCGATGGCACTCGCGATCGTGGCCGCGGGCTTCACCCCGGGCGAGGCCGATGAACTCCGGCGAGCGATGGCCGCCTGGAAGCGCAAGGGCGATACCATCTACCGCTTCGGCCAGAAGATTGTCGCGGGCATGACTCAGCGCGGCTACGACCAGGACTTCGCCGAGCGATGCTTCGAACAGAT
>JBIPMO010000112.1:0-8978 GCA_044369085.1 Phycisphaerales bacterium | reverse complement strand
CCGGCGGATCCCCTTCGGTCGCGTCGCCGAACTGGTCACCGAGGCGATGGATGAGATCGGTGTCAGCCCGGTGCGCGACCTCGCCGACATCACCGCCGCCGATGCCCAGGCTCGCGCGTTCGTGCGATCTCGCCTCGCCGAGCCCGTGGCTCGCTAGCGATCATCCGGGCTACCACAGCTCGCGCACGCGGATGGTCTCGGGGATCGCTCGCAGCCCTTCCTTGACCTGCTCGCCCCGCGTGGGCTCCATGTCGATGATCACGTAGGAGTGCTTGGGGTCGGACTGCAGGTACTCGGCCGTGATGTTCACGTTCAGATCACCGAGCAGCCCGTGCATCTTCTTGAGCACACCGGGCACGTTCCTGTGGAAGTGCAGCACCCGGTGGTTGCCGGTGTGCAGCAGCGGAAGCTCGACCTCGGGCACGTTCACCGCCGTGCTCGTGCTGCCGTTGTTCATGAACCTCGCCAGCTTGCTCGCGGTCTCCTCGCCGATGTTCCGCTGCGCCTCCTCCGTGCTGCCGGCGATGTGGGGGGTCAGGATCACGTTGGGCATTCCGCAGAGCGGGCTGACAAACGGCTGATCATTCGCCTCGGGTTCATCGGGGAACACATCCACCGCCGCCCCCGACAGGTGCTTCTCGTGCAGTGCGGCCGCGAGCGCCTCGACATCCACCACCTCGCCACGCGCGTTGTTGATGAACACCGATCCGGGCCGCATCGCCGCGAACTGCGCCCGCCCGAACATCCCCTTGGTCGCGGGCGTGCTCGGCACGTGCAGCGAAACGATGTCGCACTGCGGCAGGAGGTCCTCGAGCTTCTTCACCGCCGATGCGTTGCCGAGCGGCAGCCGGTTGGCCACGTCGAAGTACAGCACGCGCATGCCCATCGATTCGGCGAGCACCGAGATCTGCGACCCGATCCGCCCGTAGCCGACGATGCCGAGCGTCCGCCCGCGAACCTCGTGGAACCCCGCGGCGGACTTCACCCACTCCCCGCGGTGCATCTGCACCGAGCGCTCGAACATGCCCCGCTGCAGCGCGATGATCTCGGCGATGGTGATCTCCGCCACCGACCGCGTGTTCGAGAAGGGCGCGTTGAACACCGCGATCCCCCGCTCGGCCGCCGCCGCCAGGTCCACCTGGTTGGTCCCGATGCAGAAGCATCCCACGGCCCAGAGCCGCGGTGCCGCCTCAAAGAACTCCCGCGTCAGCGTCGTCTTGGACCGGATCCCCAGCAGGTGCGCATCACGCGCCACCTCGACCAGCTCGGCCCCGGTGTAGGCCTTCTTGTGATGCTCGACCGTGAACCCCAGCTCCTCGAGCAGCTCGACGGCTCGGGGGTGGATGTTCTCCAGGAGAACGACCTTGATCTTGCTGAGGGGGTAGGAGGTGGTCATGGGGGGTGTCAATGTATCGGGCGTATTCAAACAGGGGACTACGATAGACGTATGGGCTGGCAGGCGATTTCAATGTTTCTCTTGTCACTCTTCGGGCTGTGGGTATTGGTGGCATTCGTTCGGGCGTTCGTTCAACTGCACCACGCCATCAAAAACAAGCCCTTGGGCCGAGGATTCCCGTCCTGCCCGCTCTGCCAGTACGACGTTCGGAATCTTCGACAGTTCGAGTGCCCAGAATGCGGCGCGGATCTCATGGAGGTAGGGATCGTCGGCGCATATCCGCCTCTGGACAACCGCTCGGTTCTGAGTCGCGGAATCGCCGGGGCGATATTGATAGCGATCGGCATTTGGATTGCCACGCTGGTTTCCTTCTCACGGATAGGAGCGAGCGCATGGGCGGCGATGGTGCCAGCCGCCGTGGTCTTTCTGGCACTGGTCATCGTGATGCAACGGGCGGACGTCAAGCGTCGAGCCAGCACCAAAGAAAGAGCGGAGACCGCAAGGGCGCGCCGCGATTCGCGACGCAACGCTTCACCTCCCCTCACCCCCCATCCCCCTCACTGAACCAGTCCACCGACTTCGCGGGCACGCCCACCACCGTTGCGTTGTTGGGCACGTCGCGCACCACCGCAGCCCCCACACCGATCGTGCAACCGCTGCCGATCTTCACCCCCGGGCGGACCGAGGCGCCGAGCCCGATCAGCGTGTCGTGACCCACTCGCACCCCGCCGCCCAGCGTCGCTCGCGGGGCGATGTGCACATTGCGCCCGAGCACGCAATCGTGCTCGACGATCGCGGCGGTGTTGATGATGCAGTGCTCGCCGATGCTCGCTCGCCCCTGGACCACGGCGTTTGCGCCCACAAAGGTCCCCGCACCGATCTTCGCGCTGGGCGAGACCAGAGCCGTCGGATGCCTGACGATGGCGAACAACCCGCGCATCTCGCCGATCAGCCGCCCGCGTGTGGCGAGGGACCCGATGGCGATGATCGTCGCGGGGGGCCCGTCACCCGCAACCGCTGGGCCCGGGGCCGAACTGGTGACTGGGGTGTTCGAGAGCAGCGCGGTATCGCTCAGTGCGCCCAGCCGCGGCACCCCCGCATCGATCTCGGCCGCCGCGTCATCATCGAGGAAGCCCAGCACGCGCCAACCGGAGGCCCGAGCGGCCTCGGTCACCACCCACGCATGCCCGCCGCCGCCGAGGATGAGCAGGGTGCCCGGGACCGCCGATGAAGAGGAACTGTTCACGGGCACCATGGTACGCGGGTGCGCTGCTGGGTCGGCAGGCGCGAAAATGAACGCGACCTCGCCCGAAGACGAGGTCGCGCCGGAAGCCATGTTGAAACCGCGAGCGATTAGCGCCGGCGGCGAAGACCCACGAGGCCCGCCGCTGCGAACAGAGCCGCCGCGCCGGGGGTCGGAACGATCTGGTACTGCACCGACAGGACCGAGCCAGCGGCCCAGAAGCCATCGGGCAGGTCGGCGTTGTCATCGATGAACTCGTAGAACTCCAGGCGAAGATCATCGCCCACGAGCGCGATGGCGGGGAAGCCGAAATCCGCGAGCTTCAGGATCGGGCTCGCGAAGGAGGCGGTGCCGGACTGGAAGACGCCCGCGCCGGGGAAGAGACCGATGACGCTGCCGCCGCTGGTCGCGCCGAAGCCCACGGCCATGTCGTCCAGCACCGACGGGGCGAACGCGGTCAGGTTCACGTTCCAGCCGATGCCGGTGATGACCAGGGTCTCGCCCGGGTTCAGCGGCACGTTCAGGTCGACGATGCCGACCACGTTGTCCGCATCGCCCTCTTCATCCACCGAGTTCACGGCGTTGTTGAAGCTGATGTCGATCCGCGTCCCGATGCGGTCGCTGATCGGGGGGATGCTCGGCGCGCCCGCGAGCAGGCGGAGCTGGGCCGGAGCGATCTCGGAATCGTTGGCGAAGGCCGCGCCCGACAGGGCGAGGACGGCGGCGATGGACATGATGCTCTTCATCTCGGTTCTCCCTCTTGTTGCTGAACGAACAAACGCGGACTGTCGGCTCGCCCCGATGCGAAGGCATCGGCGCAAGACCAAGGAACGCGACTGGAAGGAGTGACGTGTCTTCCCAGCCCTTGCCCGCGCTCAACAATGCGGGCGTGTTCCAAGGGAGAAAATAGCCCGGAGTCCCGCCCGGTCAAGGGGATTCGGCCCGACCGCCCCGATATTCACGTGAAAGAAAGACCCGGCGAGAGCGTGCGCTCCCGCCGGGGTCATGGTTGACATGGGTTTCGGGCGATGTCGCCCGATCAAAGCTCGAACATCAGGCCAAGCGGCGGCGACGAAGACCGATAAGCCCCGCCAGCCCCAGCACCCCCGCCGAAGCGGGAGTCGGGACGATCACATACTGAAACGAAACCACAGACCCCTGGAGCCAGGAGCCATCGGCCTGGTCGGGGAAGTCGTCGAGCGCCTCGTAGAACTCGATGCGCACCTGCGTGCCCGAGAGCGCGAGCTCGCCGAGGTTGAAATCCGCGAACTTGAACACCGGGTTCGCGAAGGTGCCGGTGCCCGACCGCCCCGCGCCGTTGCCCGGTGCCAGGCCGAAGCCTTCCTCGGTCTGCGGGTCACGGATGTCCATGATCAGGTCATCGAGGAGCGAGGGCTCCTGCGAGAAGAGGCTGACGTTCCAGCCGATCCCGTTGATCACGATCGATTCACCGGCCGCGAGCGTCACGGGCAGATCGACCGTGAAGGCGACATTGGAAGGATCGGTGAACTCGTCGAACGAATCGATCGTGCTGAGGAACGGAACGGCCACCACGGTGCCGGCGCGATCGCCCGCCGCCGAGGCGATGTTCATCGTGCTGCGGACGATCTGAGGGACATCGCCGGCGGTGCCGGCCAGAGCGGCGCTCGAAACAGCGAGCGTCGCTCCGATGCAAAGCGCATGCTTCATCGGTCAGGAGCTCCTGAAGTGCGGGTTTATCGACGGCGACGAAGGCCGACCAGACCGGCCAGGCCGATCAGAGCCGCCGACCCGGGAGTGGGAACGACGACGTACTGGATCGTGATGATCGAGCCCTGGTTCCAGGACCCATCGGCCTCGCCAGCGAAGTCGTCGAAGTTCTCGAAGAACTCGAGGGTGACCGTCGTCCCGGTCAGCGGCAGGTTGGTGAGCCCGGCATCGGCGAGCTTGACCACTTCGCTGTCGAAAGTCTGGGTGCCGGCGATGTCAGCCCCGAAGCCGGGGGTGAGCGAGATGCCGCTGGTGGCGCTGGCATCGCGGATGTCAACCACGAGCTCCTCGAGGAGCGACGGGTCGATCGCGGTCAGGGACACATCCCAGCCGATGCCGGTGATGACGATCGTCTCGCCCGGGCCGAGCACGACGGGGATGTCAAAGCTCGAGATGATGTTGTCGGCGTCTCCGAAGGCATCAAACGAGTTGATGCTGCCGACCAGGGTCACATCGACCTGGATGCCAGCGCGATCGGCAACCGGGGGCGCGATGGGAAGGGTGCCGCGGGTGCTGAGCTGGGCGGTCCCGCCAGCGAGCGCCGCGCCGGACAGCGCGAGCACAGCGGCGATGGCAATGGTGGTCTTCATCTTCTGTCTCTCCGTGAACACGATCTCTCTGCTCCGCACCGGCGCTCGACGAGCGAACGCTCCCGCCGCGGTTGCCAACGGCACCACGAGACGGCGGACAGGCTGACAGACGTGTTCCGGGGCCTCCCTGTGCATGCGGGCCAGCCGGGTGACACACAGAAGATAAAGCGCCCAGCCCCCCGGTCAAGCCGGGGAACTCAATTTCTGGCGATATCCGTACTTGCGCGCGCCGCCCGGGTACACTCGCCCCCCAGCATGGACCGGCGGAACCTCTGGCAATACGCGCTGGCGATGATCCTCCTGGGCATCCTCGCCCTCGGGCTGCTCTATCCCATCGCGCTGACTGTTCGGGGCGGGTTCGCGTCCGATATCTCGACGGGGACCGGCTGGACCCTGCGCCACATCGGCATGGTCTTCAAGGATCCGCTCCTGCGCCAAGGTCTGGCGAACGCGGCGGCGGTGGCGGTCTGCGTCACCCTTCTGGCAACCGCGCTGGCTTTGCCGCTGGCGGTGCTCTCGGCCAGGTACCGCTTCCCGCTCAAGGGTCTGTGGAACGCGGCGGTGCTGGTGCCGCTCATCCTGCCCCCCTTCGTGGGCGCGATCGGGCTCAAGATGCTGCTCGGCCGGGCCGGGACGGTAAACGCCATCCTCGGCACCGACTGGGACATCCTCGGGCAGGCGCGCTTCTGGGGTGTGGTGGTGTGCGAGGCTCTTTCGCTCTACCCCATCATCTACCTCAACGCGACGGCGGCCCTCGCGAACCTCGACCCCGCTCTCGAAGAGGCAGCGGAGAACGTCGGGGCCGGGCCGTGGCGGCGGTTCCTCATGATCACCCTGCCGCTGATCCGCCCCGGGCTGTTCGCGGGCGGGACGATCGTCTTCATCTGGTCGTTCACCGAGCTCGGCACGCCGCTGATGTTCGATTTCTATACCGTCACCCCCGTCCAGATCTTTTTCGGGATCAAGGAAGTCAGCACCAGCGCCCAGCCCTACGCGCTGACGGTGGTCATGCTCGCCTTTGCGCTCCTGATGTACGCCGTCGGGCGGCTGCTCTTCGGCGGGCGGGCCCACGCGATGTACAGCAAGGCCTCCCGCGCGAGCGCCGAGCGGCCGCTGGGCCCGGTCGGCGCAGCGATCGCGACCGCGATGTTCGGCGGGGTGACATGCCTCGCGCTTTTGCCGCATGCGGGCGTCATCCTGACCAGTGTGGCGGTTGATGGTTCGTGGTACCGCACCATCCTGCCCGAGGCGTTCACCTCCGGCCACTTCGCGGCGGCGCTGTCGCACCCGCTGGCATTCGGGTCGATCGTGAACAGCCTGCAACTGGCCTCGGCGGCGGTGGTGCTCAACCTGATCCTGGGCCTGCTCATCGGCTACATCGTGGTGCGGACCAAGGTTCGCGGCCGCGGTGTGCTTGATGCCTTGGCGATGCTCCCGCTGGCGGTGCCCGGGCTTGTGATGGCCTTCGGGTTCGTGGCCTTGTCGCTGCGCTGGCCCTTTGGTGATGGCGGCCCGCTCAACGGCTGGGTCGACATCGTGGGCGCGATGCCCAACCCGGTGCCGCTCCTGATCATCGCTTACGCGATCCGCCGCATGCCCTACATCGTGCGAGCCACCGTCGCCGGGCTGGAGCAGACCTCGGGCGAGCTCGAAGAGGCCGCCGTCAACCTGGGTGCCTCGACCATCCGGGCCGTCCGGTCGGTCATCATCCCGCTGATCTCGGCGAATCTGATCGCCGGCGCGTTGCTGGCCTTCAGCTTCGCGATGCTCGAGGTCAGCGACTCGATGATCCTGGCCCAGCAGGAGAAGAACTTCCCCATCACCAAGGCGATTTTCACCTTCAGCGAGCGACTTGGCGATGGATCGGCCATCGCCTCGGCGATGGGGGTGTGGGGCATGGCTCTGCTGACGGTCACGCTGGTCGGCGCATCGATCCTGATGGGCAAGCGATTGGGCGCGATCTTCCGGGTCTAGCCGGGGTCACGCCTCGGTGCGCTTGAGCCACTCGAACTCGAGCGGTTCGAGGTCGCGCACCAGCCGCGTCCGTTCCTCGCCGAGCTTCTGGCACTTGGCCGGATCGCGCCACACATCCGGCGAGGTCATCTCCGAATCGATCTTGGCGATCCGGGACTGCGTCTCTTCGATCTTTTTCTCGATCTGCTCGGTCTTGAGCCGGGCGAAGGGGTTGGCGGCCTTGTCGCGGCTGGTCGCCGCCGTGGCGGCTTGCCGCTTCTTCTCTTCTTCCGCCGCTTTGCGCTTCTTCTCGGCGTCTTCTGCGCGGCGCTTGGCCTCGGCTTCTTCGGCCTTGCGTGCCTTGGCGCGCTCCTGCTCCTTCTCGTGCCAGTCGGAGTAGTTGCCGGTAAAGGTCCGGACACCCCCCTCGCCGTCGAGGATCAGCAGGTTGTCGCAGGTGGCATCGATGAAGGCGCGGTCGTGGGAGATCAGCAGCAGCGTCCCGTCGTATCCGCCGCGCTTCACCGATTCTTCATCGCCGAGCGACATCGCCATTTCCAGCCGTTCGGCCGATGGGATATCCAGGTGGTTGGTCGGCTCGTCAAGGACCAGCAGGTTCTTGGCCGAAGCGAGCAGCCCGGCGATCACGGCGCGGCTGCGCTCGCCGCCGCTGAGCGTGCCCAGGTCGCGCTCCTGCTCGTCGCCGCTGAAAAGGAACGCGCCGGCGAGGTTCCGAGCTGCCTGCTCGGTCATCTGCGTCCCCGGGTTCTCTTTCTGGATCACGTTCTGCAGGTAGCGCCACACCGTTGAATCGTGAGGAACGTGCTCGTGGGTCTGGCGGTAGTAGCCGAGCTTCACGTTGGACCCCAGCCGGACGCTGCCCGCATCGGGCGGCGTGAGCCCCAGCAGCACCGAGACCAGCGTCGACTTGCCCGCCCCGTTGGGCCCGATGATGCCCCAGCGCTCGCCGCGCTTGACCACCACATCCAGATCCTTAAAGAGCACCTTCGTGGTCCCGTCGTGCGCCGGGTAGGACTTGGAGATGCCGCGAGCCGCGACGACGATGTCGCCGGTGCGGTCGCCCGCCTTGAGGCTCATGTTGAACGAGGCCAGCTCCATCGGCCGTTCCAGCGTCTTCTGGTCCTTCTCGCGCTCGAGTTTGGAGAGGCGTCCCTGCGCCTGCCGGGCTCGCTGCCCCGCCTTGAAGCGGCGGATGTACTCCTCTTCCTTCTTGAAGCGGTCCTGCTGCTTCTCGTAGGCGCGGTGCATCGTCAGGCGGCGGAGGGCGCGGGTCTCTCGGAAGGCCTCGTAGTTCCCCGGGTAGTCGATCAGGCGACCCTGCTCGACCTCGACGATCTTGTTCACCACCGCGTCCAGAAGGTAGCGGTCGTGGCTGATCATCAGCACGGCGCCCTGGTACTCGCTGGTCAGGAAGTCTTCGAGCCACAAACGCCCGGCAAGGTCGAGGTGGTTGGTCGGTTCGTCGAGCAGCAGCACATCGGGCTGTTCGAGCAGCAGTCTCGCCAGCGCCACGCGCCCCTTCTGCCCGCCCGACAGCGACTTCACCTTGATGTTGAACTGGCTGTCGGTGAACCCCAGACCGTGGAGCACCTGCTCGATCTTGTGGTCGACGGCGTAGCCGCCCGCCTCCTCGATGCGGTGCTCGAGGTCGGCGTGCTTCTTCATGATCCGTTCCAGCGCATCGCCGGTGGCAGTGGCCATCGCCTCGTAGAGCTCGTTCTGCTCGACGTGCAGGCGGTGAAGCTCGGCGAAACCGGCCTCGGCCGACCCCTTGAGCGTTTCCTCCGGATCAAGATCCGGATCCTGGCTGAGGTACCCCACGCGAACGCCACGGGCCACGCTGATCTCGCCCTGATCGGGCTTGAGCCGGCCCACCAGGGCCTTGAACAGCGTGGTCTTTCCCGTCCCGTTGCGGCCGACCATGCCGATGCGATCCCCCGGCTCGATCGAGAGCGAGCAGCCATCCAGGATGATGGTGTTGCCGAAGGCGTGCTTGAGATTGACCGCGGCGACGAGGGGCATGGGT
>JBIPMO010000111.1:0-9010 GCA_044369085.1 Phycisphaerales bacterium | reverse complement strand
CCGCCGATGATGTTGGCTGGCGCAAGGCCCAGCGCAGCGCCGATGGCGGCCGCGATGCGCGGATCGTCGCCGGACAGCAGCATCGGCTTCCAGCCCGCAGCGCGGAGCGAGGCGATCGCTCGCGGTGCCTCAGGCCGCATCTCGTCCCCCAGGAGCACGACCGCGGCCGCCGCCCCGCGCACCGCGACATAGATCGGGGAAAGCCCCCGCGCGACGCCTTGATCGGCGACGTCGCGCATCGCCGCGGGGATGCTCTTGACATTGGCGACCTCGGTCAGGAACCGCTCGGAGCCGACCGCTATGACCACGCCTTCGACCTCGGCCTCGATCCCGCCGCCGAGTGAGTGCCTGATCGAGGCGCTCGCGGGGGTGTGTTCATCGCCGAATGCGCTCGCCAAGGCCCGGGCCGCGGGGTGCGAGCAGCAACGCTCCGCCGCGGCGATCAGGGGCTTGAGCTCGTCGGGGCCGTGGTAGGACTCGACGCGCAGGTCTCCGGTCGTCAGCGTGCCCGTCTTATCGAGCACGATGACGCCGCCGCGTGAAAGGGCTTCGAGCGATTCGCCCCCCTTGACCAGGATGCCTCGCCGCGCGGCCCGGCCGATCGCGGTGACAACGGCCAGCGGCGTTGCCAGGCCCAGAGCGCACGGGCAGGTGATCACCAGCAGCGCCACGGCGTGCTCGATGGCGCGAGAGGGATCCAGCCAGAGCCAGATCGCGAGGGTTGCGGCGGTGAGCGTCAGCACCACGGCGACGAAGCGAACCGCGATCCGGTCGGCCATCCGCACGATCGGGGCTCGCCGCCGGGCGTGCTCTTCGACCAGTGCCATGAGCTGGCCGACACGCGTGTGACGCCCCGTCGCGATCACGCGCAGCCAGACTGGGCTCGACAGGTTGACCGTCCCCGCGGCGAGCGCATCGCCTTCGCGGACTTCGACCGGCTGCGATTCACCCGTCAGCAGGGATGTATCGACCGAAGAGGCTCCGGTGACGACCCTTCCGTCGACGGGCACGTTCTCTCCGGCGTTGACCATCACCACATCGCCGATGCGGAGCGCCTCGACGGGAACGGTGCGGAGCCCGTGCGGCTCCACCTTGTTCGCTCGCGATGGGGTGAGGGAATAGAGCAGTTCGACCGAGTCGGCAGCGCGGCGCTGCTGGCGATGCTGGATCCACCGGCCGATCAGGAGCAGGAACACCAGCGTGCACAGCGTGTCGAAGTAGACCTCGCCGCTCGCGCGGACGGTGTTGACCAGGCCGTGAATCAGCCCGACCGTCAGCGCCAGAGCGATGGGCACATCCATGTGCAGCGTCCGCACCCTCAGCGAAGCGATCGCGCCCTTGAAGAACACGGAGCCCGGCCAGACGACCGAGAGGATGGCCAGCAGCGCGGCGGCGGCTCGGAAGAACACCGTGAAGGCGGACTCCATCCCGTTCAGCATCCCGCCGTAGAGCGCAAAGGCGATGATCATCGCGTTTCCGAACAGAGCCCCGGCGATGCCGATCCGGATGAGCGCGGATCGATCTTCGCGCGTGCGGGCCTCGCCCGCCGTGCGCTCGCGCAAGGGGTGCAGCGTGTATCCCAGGCTGTCGATGAAGCGGGCCGCCTCGGACAGCTTCACAACCGCCGGGTCCCATTCGATGCGGATCTGCGACCGCCCGTAGTCGACGCGTGCTTCTAAGAGCCCCGGCAGCACCCCGGGCACGCGTTCGAGCAGCCAGACGCACGCGGCGCAGTGGAGCCCTTCGACGAGCAGCACGACCCCTCTTCGCGATGATGGTCGTGACTCTCTGCCGATGTCGATAGCGTCGGCGGCGTCTGCCCCGCTGCAGTAAAGCTCGGCGAATACCGGGTCATCAAACTCGTCGTACCTGGCTCCGCTCGCTCGGGCAGGCTGAGCGCGGGCGGCGGGATCGGCACGGAGCTGGTCGTAGTACCGCCCGAGCCCGCAGGCGCGGATGGCGTGGTACGCGGTGTTGCAGGCGTGGCAGCAGAACTGTGCATTGGCGGACTCCAGGATGAGGGGTGGAGGAACCGGCAGCCCGCAGTGCGCGCACGGGATGTCCGCCCGACTGGCGGGGCATGCATCGCTCGCGGGCGGTGCCATCATGGGCTTAGCGGTGAGCATCGTCATGTGAGCAGCAGGGGGGCGGGCGGTCGTTGATGTGTTGCACGCGAGCAAGAAGCGCCTCGGGGGTGGCCTCGGGGGCGGGGCGGACTGCCGCGAGCGTGCTCTCCAGCCGAGCGCGATCGAAGACGTTGAGCATGCCGACGATGATGACGAGCGATGCCGTGATCACCGGGATGCGCCTTCCGAGGCCCGGCAGACGAGCGGCCAGCGCCTGCACGCCCGTCCCCAGCGCGACCAACGCCGGCAGGGTGCCGAGCCAGAACGTCGCCATCGTCAGCGCACCCAGACCAGCCGACCCCGTGCCCGCGGAAGTGATCACGAATGCGTAGAGCCATCCGCAGGGCAGCAGCGTCGTCGAAAGCCCGGTCAGCAGGGCGCGGAGCAACGGCGGGCGATCAACAGCGAACCGCATCGCTCGCGTCGCGGCCAGGCGCATGAACCCGGGGACCGGCGGCGGCGGCAGCCGCACACCGTTCAGCCGCAGCACCGCGAACGAGCCGAACACGACCATGGATGCGCCCGCGAAGACCACCGCGAGCCGCGAGACACCTGCGAGGTCCCCGGCGGCGTTGAACGCAGAGCCGATCGACCCCGCGATCGCTCCCAAGGCCGTGTAGGTGATCAGCCGCCCGATGTTGTAGGCGAGCTGCAGCTTCGCCTTGCGGCGCATGTCGGTGCGGTCATCGATGCCGACCGCAAAGGCAACGAAGGCCCCGCACATGCCCGCGCAGTGCAGGCTGCCGAGCAGGCTCGCTGTGAAGATGGCGATGATCAGCGGCGTCACGGGGTGATCTCTGGTGTGCGCGGTGCGGACGCTCGAAACTGGGGCGCCGGGGACGAGGTGCCAGTTGATGGGTCATAGTCGAGCTCGGCCGTGAAGCGCTCGTTGGCACGCACCACCGCGATTCGGATGTGGTATGTGCCGTGCGTCGTCGGCGGGAGCGTCGACGAGTAGGTGCCGAGCTCGGCCCCCGCCATGAAGTCGAGCGAAAGCCGGTCCTTCGCGCGGGAGTTGAGGAAAGCCTCGCCGGCCACCGTCGCGCCGGCGAGAGGCGCGCCAGCGCGATCGGTGACTCGGGCGAAGATCGTGAGCGGCTCGGTCGCCGCCGAGCTGGTCGCGGCTGCGTCCCCGGTGACGTGTACATCCCAGCCAAGATCGGAGTTCTGCTCGCGCTGACGGGCCGCTTCGTTCCACCGGAGGCTCTTGGCGTAGTAGTCCGGCTCCACGGCGAAGGACTCATCTCCCAGCGCCGAGAAGATCAGCATCCCGGTGCCCGTGAGGCACATGGCGATGATGCCACCGACGAACACCTGCATCCCCAGAGCCTTCATGCCGAGGTGATTCATCGCGTGTGCTCCTCTCGGGCATCGTCGTGCTCGGACTCGGTGTCGGTCTCCGTCTCGGCCTCGTGCTCGTGGCCTGGGGTGTGTACGGGGCCGAGCATGCGGTAGGGGAGGTCGATGTGCAGCCCTGCGCCGTCGGTCACGCTGAGACCCGTCATGAACTGCCCCCGATCCGAGAAGGCGGCGGGCGGAGCCGCGAGGATGAAGCCGATGTTGACCGATTCACCGCCCGCGAGGGTGATGGGGTTGGTCTCGGCGATGATGTGCGCGCTATGCGCCGCCGATCCGTCCGGGACCGCGATCAAGTATGTCGCGGGCTCGGCGGTGCGGTTGACGAGGCGCAACCGCACCTGGTTGGCGATCTCGCCTGTCGGCAGCGTGTAGAAGGGCGCGCTCTGCCTCGGCAGGATCGCCGCCTCGCCGCTCGGCTTCGTGAGCAGCAGGAATGTGAAGAGTGCCACCAGGCCGAGGATGATCGCCGGGTACGCGAGTGTTCGCGGCCGCAGAAGATGCCTCGCCTGGCCTTCGAGGATCGCCCGGCTCGAATAGCGGACAAGGCCGCGAGGCTTGCCGATCTTGTCCATCACGGTGTCGCAGGCATCGATGCACTGGGCGCACCCGATGCACTCCATCTGCAGCCCGTCGCGGATATCGATGCCCGTCGGGCACGTCGTGACGCACATCCGGCAGTCGATGCAGTCACCGCGTGCCGGCGCAGCCGTGGCGAGCGCCTCGCGCAGCACCGGCAGCGGCACATCGGCGTCAGGCTCGCGGGCGTCTTTCCGATGCGCTCTGCCGCGCGGCTCGCCGCGGCGAGCATCGTAGGTCACGATCATGCTGTGCCTGTCCAGCATGGCGCTCTGCAGCCGCCCGTACGGGCAGGCGACCAGGCAGGTCTGCTCGCGGAAGAACGAGAAGTCGAACATCATGAGCGCGGTCGTGGCGGCCATCACGATGAACGCCGTGGGGTGCTGCGCGGGGGATGATCCGATCCAATGCCAGAGCTGGTCCACGCCCACGAAATAGGCCAGGAACGTGTGCGCGAGGTAGCACGAGCATGCGAAGAAGACCGCGTACTTGAGCACCTTCCTTGGCCCCTGCGAGCCCTGACTGGCCCGCCTGCTGCCGGGCGGCCCGTCGATCAGGAACTCGATCGGCCGGTAGAGGAACTCCATGTACACCGTCTGCGGGCACGCCCAGCCGCACCAGACCCGCCCCGCCAGCGCCGTGATCAGGAAGATGCCCACGAAGATGATCAGCACCAGCACGGCCATGATGAGGGTGTCGGTCGGAAAGAAGGTCGTTCCGAAGAGTGTGAAGCGCCGGGCCGCGACATCGATCAGGATCGCGGGCTTGCCGCCGATGCTGATCCACGGCAGCACGCCGAACAGCGCGATGAGCGCGTACGCGGTGACCCGCCGAGCGTGCCAGAACCGCCCCGGCGAGCACTTGGGCTTGATCCAGTGCCGCGAGCCATCGGTGTTGAGCGTCGCGAGCACGCGTTCGGATGGAACGGTGTCGGAGTGGTCCTTCTGTTTCGTGACACTGGCGTTCATCGCTGCCTCTTTGCGATGCGCCGCGGTCTCGCGGCGAGGTGGGTCGGTCTGATTCATCGAGATGTCAGGGCGGTCCCCGGTGCCTCGGCCGCCGCGCTCGGCGCGTTCCAGGGCGGGATGACCTCGCCCTCAGGATTGCGGCCTTTCACCGGAGTCTTTCTCAGGTTGGCAACGTACGAGGCGACGAGAATGCGTTCGTTGTCTCCCAGCCGGTTCTTCCAGGATGGCATCCCCTTGGTGCCGACCCCCTCACTGATGACGGTGAACACATCTGTGAGCTTCTTGACGTTGATCCAGCGGTCATCGGTCAGATTGGCCCCGTTGATGCCCGATCCGTCCGCCCCGTGGCACTGGGCGCAGTTGGCCGAGAAGATGGTCGAGCCGAAAGCCATCCACTTCTCGTCCTGCATCAGGCGGATCATCGTCGGCTCGTCGGGCTGCAGCGTCCCGAGCTCCTTGAAGAGCACGCCGTAGTAGGCCTGGCGGTCGCTGTCGAGAACTTCCTGCGGGGTCCACGAGAGGCGCGACCCGTGGAAGAACGCGGCGTAGAGCGCCGAGAAGGCGATGGATCCCAGGAAGAACAGGTGCCACCAGCCCGGAGTCGGGTTGTCGTACTCATGGATATCGTCGTACGCGTGTTCGAGGATGCGCTCTTTGCGGCTTGACATCGGTGTATCTCTTGGAAGGGGGGGCGGTCAGGAACCAACAGGCGGCGTGGCCGTCCCGGCCGCGGCGGGTGATTCATCGCTCAGGGGGAGCGATGCGGCAAACTTGTCATAGCCGCGCCTGGAGGGGCTGAACAACCTCGCCAGCAGCGCGGTGAAGGCGAGCAGGAAGAGCACCAGAGCGACCTGCGTGACGACCGTGACGTTCATCCCGCTGACGACATCGGTGAGGCTCACTTGGTCACCTCCCCCGGACGGGCGGCGTCCTGCGTGGGCGCCGCCGGAGCGCCCGGCGCCTTGGAGATGTCCGTCCCGAGCCTCTGGAGGTACGCCACCAGCGCGATGACCTTCTTGTCCTGCAAGTCGGGATAGCCCTGCTGTGCGACCAGCTCCGTCGCGAGCCTTTGTGCCTGCTCCTTGGCGTTCGCGATGCTCCCCTCGATCTCGGCCTGGGTGTAGGGCACGCCGATCAGCGACATCGCTTTCACATCCGCCCGCACCTCGTTCCACGGGATGTCCTGCTCCAGCAGGTGGGCGTAGGTGGGCATGATCGAACCCTGCACCAGTTGCCGCGGGTTCTCGATGTGGCGGACGTGCCAGTCGTGGGAGTACTTGCCGCCCACGCGGTGCAGGTCCGGCCCGATCCGTCGGCTGCCCCACTGGAACGGATGGTCGTAAACAAATTCGCCGGCCTTGGAGTATTCGCCGTAGCGTCTGGTCTCGGCCCAGATGGGGCGGATCATCTGGCTGTGGCAGTTGTAGCACCCTTCGGCTCGGTAGATGTCTCGGCCGTAAAGCTCGAGCGGGGTGTACGGGGTCACGGTCTCGATGGTGGCGATGTTCGACTTGATCACGAACATCGGGAACGCCTCGAGCACCGTCCCGACCGCGATCGCCGCCACCACGAGCACCGCGAACTTCACGGGGAATCGCTCCCAGCGCCGGTGCCACGTGAGTTCGGTGATCTCGTCGGTGACCTTTCCCAGGCCGATCACGTTTTGCAGGTCCGACCGGTAGGTCGCGTCAGCAAATGGCCCGCGGATCGGGGCCGCACTCTGGACGGCGGGGGAGAGGTCGGCCGCTCGCGACTTCCAGGTCATGATGAAGTTGACCGCGGCCATCAGCATTCCCAGGACAAACATGCCGCCGCCGATCACCCTGATCCAGTAGAAGGGGAAGAGCTTGGTGACGGTCTCGACGAAGTCGGGGTACGCGAGCGCTCCCGAAGCGTCAAAGGCCCGCCACATCAGCCCCTGCGTGATCCCAGCCCACTGCATGCTGACCCAGTAGGCGAAGATGCCGAGCGTGCCGATCCAGAAGTGCCACTCGGCGAGCTTCGTGGACCACAGCGTGGTGCGGTAGAGCCTGGGCAAAAGCCAGTAGGCCATGCCGAAGAACATCATGGCGTTCCACCCCAGCGCCCCGCCGTGGACGTGGCCGATGGTCCAGTCGGTGTAGTGCGAGAGCGCGTTCACGCTCTTGATCGAGAGCATCGGCCCCTCGAAGGTCGACATGCCGTAGAAGGTCACGGCGACGACGAAGAACTTGAGCACCGGGTCGGTCGCCACCTTGGCCCACGCCCCGCGCAGCGTCATCAGCCCGTTGATCATGCCGCCCCAGGAGGGCATCCACAGCATCAGCGAGAAGAGCATGCCCAGCGTGCTGGCCCACTGCGGCAGCGCCGTGTAGTGCAGGTGATGAGGCCCGGCCCAGATGTACATGAACACCAGCGACCAGAAGTGCACGATCGACAGCTTGTAGGAGAAGACCGGGCGCTCGGCGGACTTGGGCAGGAAGTAGTACATCAGCCCCAGGATGGGCGTCGTTAGGAAGAAGGCCACGGCGTTGTGCCCGTACCACCACTGCACCAACGCATCCTGAACCCCGGCGTAGATCGAGTACGACTTCATCGGCCCGGCGACCACCGCGAGCGAGTTGAAGATGTGCAGGATCGCCACGGTGACGACGGTCGCGATGTAGAACCACAGCGCCACGTACATGTGCCGCTCGCGACGCTTGACGAGCGTCATGAAGAAGTTGACCCCGAAGCAGCCCGCCCACACCAGAGCGATGCCCAGGTCGATCGGCCATTCAAGCTCCGCGTACTCCTTGCCCTGGGTGTAGCCCATCGGGAGGGAAACGGCCGCCGCGACGATGATCGCCTGCCACCCCCAGAAGTGCAGGTTCGAGAGCGTGTCGCTCCACATCCGGGCCTTGCACAGCCGCTGCGTGGAGTAGTAGACCCCGGCGAACATGTAGTTGCCCACGAACGCGAAAATCGCCGCGTTGGTGTGCAGCGGTCGCAGGCGACCGAACGAGAGGTACTCGATCCCGAAGTTCAGCTGCGGCAGCACCAGTTGCAGAGCGACGAACAGCCCGGCCACCATCCCCACGATCCCAAAGAGGGTGGCCGCCCAGAGAAACTTGCGCACGATCGCGTCGTCGTACGTGAACGTGTCGAGCTGCGGCGACCCGCCGAAGCCGCCTGTGTGATGAGCCGGGGACGAGATTTCGGTCATGGTCCGCGTCCGGTATTGGGCACCCACGAAATGGGAGCCGCGACGAGTGCGGCCTGCCGTGTCACCCACGCAGGGGTTTCCGGCCGCGACTCGGGTTGCCTCTGGCTGGAACATAGCCCGGTTTTCGCCGTAATCAAGAATCAACGACAAACAATTCGTGATTATTTTGGATACTTCACTCTGGATATCCGAGATAACCGCGGGTAGGCTTCTCCCAGCGGCCAAAACGCCGTGTTCAGGGTGCCCGCGCAGCCCAACGGGTGGTGTCTGTGCGCCGCCAGCGGGCCGAACGATTCAGTCGGGGAGATTCCATGTACGGCAAGCAAACCGAGACCGCCATCGCCGCACTCACGCGACTCGCCGAGATCTGGGACGGCGGGAAGACTCGCCTGTCGGCCAGCGACATCGCGCGTGACCGGAGCCTGCAAGGGCCCTTTGTCGCCAAGCTCATGACCGTGCTGTCGCAGGCCGGGCTGGTCGACGGAACCCCGGGGCCGGGCGGCGGCTATGCCCTGGCCAAGCACCCGGCCAAGATCAAGCTCAACGATGTCTACGTGCTCTTTGAGCGCGAGGACACATCAACCGTCTGCCCGTTCGGCGGCGGGATCTGCGGCGTCGGCGAGCCGTGCGCCATCCACCACAAGCTCGTTCACCTGCAGGAATCGCTGGCAGACCTGCTCAAGAACACCACCTTCGAAGAGTTTCGCAAGCGGTACCAGGACCTCGGCCTGCGACCAACGCCGGTCAGCGGCCCGCAGCCCGACAAGCGATCTTCCTACCGCGCGCCGCGGAGCGGC
>JBIPMO010000394.1:0-2575 GCA_044369085.1 Phycisphaerales bacterium | reverse complement strand
CCAGAGCCAGGACACGCTTCTGCGCGTTGGATATCCCCATCGATTCGAGCTCGCCCGGCGCGAACCAGATGCCGCGCACGGGCATCGAACCCCTGCCGAGCGCGCCCTCCCACACGACGATGCGCACCAAGCGGTGCGTCGTCACGTGAGTGAACGCACCGATCGGGCGGATGCGGGCAAGCCCCGCGGCCAGCCTCAGTTCTTCGGCCGTCGGCGGGCGGTCATCGCGCTCGAGCGTCGGCACCTGCCACAGGCGCGCCCAGAGGCCCGTCGATGGTCGCTGTTCGAGCAGCACCCGTCCGCCACTGCCGCGGACCACGATGCTCGCGTGAAAGACCGTGCGCTGCTTGGCTTTGGTCTTCGCCGGGGGGATGCGGTCGGTCGCTCCAAGCTCGCGGGCCGCGCATGACTGCGCCACCGGGCAGGCCTTGCAGTGGGGTGCCGCCGGCGTACACACCGTTGCGCCCAGTTCCATCAGCCCTTCGTTGAGCGGCCCCGATTGTTCTGAAGCCGCGACCAGTTCGCCCGCTCGCCGCCACACCCAGCGCTCGCGAGCCTCCGGCGGCTCGTCGACCTCGCGACCCTCGATGCGCAGCAAGACGCGAGCGATGTTCCCATCCACCGCGGGCTCGGGCCTGTGAAAGACGATGCTCGCGATCGCGCCGGCCGTGTAGCGACCCACCCCGGGCAGTTCCCGCAGCGACTCGATGTCCGCGGGGACCGCTCCGCCGTGCCGATCAACGATGGCCCGCGCGGCTGCGTGCAGTTGCCGCGCCCTGCGGTAGTACCCGAGCCCGGACCACGCGGCCAGAACACTGTTCTCATCCGCGTCGGCGAGTGCCCGAGCGTTCGGGAACTTTGCAAGGAAGGGCTCGAACTTCTCGATCACGCGGGAGACCTGCGTCTGCTGCAGCATGATCTCGGAAACCAGCGACGCGTAGGGGTCGCGCCCGCTCGGCGTGCGCCGCGCTCTGGGCTTGACGGTGCGTCTCCATGGCAGTTCGCGAGCGTTCATCGCGAACCACTCGGTGATTCGCCTCGCGATCGCCCGATCGCGCTTCTCATCGTTGATTGCTGAGCTCGCTCGCACGCGAGCTGCCGACCGACTCAAGGCAGCGCCTCCAGCACGCGCTTGACCTCCTGCTTGATGGTCTTCCAATCGGCATCGGGGGACTTGCCCACCGTGATCCAGTCGGAGTTGATGAGCAGGTTGGTGACGCCCTGGATCCTGAGGATCGCCGCGGCGGTCGGGTCGGCCGATGCGGCTCCGGCGCTCCGCCAGCCCGCGGAGCCCGCTCCGGGGTCGCGGATGACGCGGTCGAGCACGCACTTGACGGCGTTGGGGTTCGGTGTGCTGTGGAACTGGGTGATCTTGTAGGGCACGCGGAGTTTTATGCGCCGTCAGCGCCTCCGGCGCGTCAGACGCGGGCGTGTTCCTGAAGATTGGTCAGATGCGAATCAAACTCAGGCACCCATGCGGACATGTCCGAATCGCGCAAGGGCCCGAACGGGGGTGCTTGCTCGCGGGCCGGGCCGAAGACCTCGATCATCGCTCGGGTGAACAGCCGCGTCGGGCGCAGCGGAACCAGCCGGGCACCGGGGTAGCTCGCGAGCAGCGTCCGCGCTGGCTCATCATCCGTGGCGACGATCGGCAGCCCGGCGGCCGCGGCCCAGCGCAGCGAAACATCGCTGTGCGATGCCGCCCCGCCGCCGACCCAGTACGCCGCATCGCACCCCGGCAGCAGCTCCCAGATCGGCCGGTCATCGATCGCGAGCCTCCACGCCCCCGCGTGTCGCTCGGTGAAGCGCAGGCCGCGCTCGGAATCGAACGCGGCCGAAGGAACGACTCCCAGCAGGCGGGCGCCCGCCACGCTGGTCACCCCGCAGTGGTAGCCAAAGGTCGAAGCGTCGATGCAGCGCTCGGGCTCGCCCAGCGCGATCACGACGGACTCATCCGGACGCACCGCCCACTGCCCGCGGACCTCGGCCCGCGCTGCGTGACGCAGCAGCGAAGCATCGATGCCCAAAGGAAGCACGCGGCCCGCCGAGGCTCCGGGGAGGCTGGCCGACCATGCTTCGCGCAGCGTCGCGGTGGCGAACGCCAAGGGGGTGTGCTCGGCAGCCCGCCGCAGCGTCCGGCTGAAAAGGGCGCGGCCGACGGGGTTCCAGAGCGTCGGTGAGAGGTTCACCGCGTGGCTGGGCTCGTGCGCTGTGAACATCGCGGTTCGAGGCAGCCGATGGTCCGCGAGCCAGGCCAGCGCCAACGACGCCGCGCTCCAGCACACCAGCAGGTCCACCGCCGGGCGCGAGACGAGCAGGCGCTGGAAAGCGCGGGCGGCCGCCTGGGGAACCCCCCCGGGGACCGCCAGCCGGTCGAAGGCCCGCAGCCCCGCGCGCTCCGCCCTGGTTGCCGCGCTGGTGCCCCCGAGCACGACCGCGCGGTGCGTGATCTTGGCGGGCCCCCCGTCACCGATGTTCCGGCACAGCGCCGCGACGGCCGCGAGGGCCGACATCCCCGTGACGCGCGGCTCGATGATGTGTGTCACTCGTTCGAGCATGACGGCGATGGCGGCAT